>NZ_JBKVXZ010000003.1:0-17773 GCF_046973065.1 Flintibacter sp.
TGCTTCCGCCCTATGGGTCAAACTAAAATGTCCTTGACTTGGGGAGCACTTTAGAAATGTGCGGAAAGGTTTAGAAAGCACAGGGCAGGAAGTTCCGCCTTCCTGCCCTGTATTTTTTGCTCTTTTGTGCTCACATGACCTGCTCCATGAAGTTGCCCATGGTTTCCGCTGCTTCGTCCTGCTTCTGCCTGGTGGCGTGGGTGTAGGTGCGGAGGGTAAATCCAGCGTCGTAGTGGCCCAGCATACTGGACACTGTCTTGATGTCCACACCGTTTTGCAGTGCCAGGGTTGCGAAGGTGTGGCGGAGGTCGTGGAATCTGATGTGTTCCAGGCCGGCGTCCTTCAGAATCTTCTTGTGAAGGTTGACTACGGAATCCGGGTAGTACATTTCGCCAGTGATAGGGGAGGGGAACATATAGGGATTTCCTGAGTGCTTTTCGTGCTCCTGAATCAGCAGGTCTACTGCCATCTGAGGGATGGAGACTTTTCGGACGGAAGTCTCCGTCTTGGGACGGGATAGGGTGAGTTCTCCGTTTGGATTCTTGATGTACTGCTTGCTGACCGAGATGGTGCGGTTTTTAATATCCAGGTCAGACCATAGCAGTGCTACCAGCTCTCCCTTGCGCAGGCCACTGACCAGCTCCAGATAGAACATGGGCAGAAGCCCTCTGGCATCGGCAGCGTCGATGTATGCTTTCATGTGTTCCGGCTCCAGAATTTTCATCTCGAATTTACGAACCTTGGGGGCGATACAATCATCCGTTGGATTACGGGGAATGAGTCGTTCCTTGACTGCCCGCTCAAAGGCGCAGTGGAGCATGAGATGGACGCTCCGTACCGTGGTACTGCTCAATCCCTGAGCGCCGGTTTTGGTTTTCCGTTCCCGGCCCTTTTCCATCAGGTCCTTGTAGAGCTTTTGAAGGTCACGGGAAGTCAGCTTGGTCAGCTTGATGTTTCCGATGCGGGGGATCGTATAGGTGTTGATCATCAAATCGTAGCGGTCTGCTGTGGCTACCCGCACATTGGGCTTGGCATAGAGGTCATACCAAGTTTTGAGCCAGGTAGCCACTGTGAAGTCATCGGCACGGGCAACATCCATACCGTTTGTTTCTTCCAGAGCGCGTTTCAGCTTTTCGCGGACCTCAGCTTGCGTTTTGCCCAGCACGTTTTTGATGATTCGCTTGCCGGTTTTAGGGTCGTGTCCTGCCGTGTAGCGAGCCTCCCACCGGCCATCTTTTCGCTTACGAATATTGCCTTCGCCGTTGGCGCGTTTTTTTGCCATTATTCCGTATCTCTCCTTTCCCAACTTTCACAAGCCTGCCGCTCATCCTCAGCTTCGAAGCTATATGGCGGCTGGTCTGCCAGCAGCTCCTGCTGAATGCCCTGTGCCAGACGGTAGCCGGATATGAAGCTGTTCAGACAGGCTTCATCCCGTAGTTCATCTTCCATGTCTGCTATCCGCAGGAGCAGTTTTTTCTCTGACTTACCCAGTAACCGAGCAAGCTGGCTGTGTGTTCTCTTGATTTTCCTATCCAGATATTCCGCCCTTCGTGATGGTGTCTCGAACCTGTGGTAGAGGGCTTTCATGTAGTCATGCATCGTGTGCCACCTCCTGTCAGCGACACACAATACCGCAACCTCTGCTGAATAGCCATCCCCAACTGACTACAATTTTCAGAAAGTTATCAATTGCGGGCAGGCTTTCTTTCTTTGTTTTGCGACGCAAATTTTGAGGTGACATATGGACTTGCGTTGCCGCCAGAGTAAGCAATTTGGGGCCGCATCCAATATCGGATGCGGCCCATTTGGAACCAGCGCTACACTCATGCGTAGGGATTGTGCGCCGTTGGGTTCCCCGCGAACATATAGCAGAAGGCTTTGCCGTTGGCGATTGTAACGCCGACGCCGACGGCATCACCATTAGGGTCAATCATCGTCGCCAGATGGCCGGGGGAGTTCTCCCAGTTCGCCACAGCCTTTTGTGGAATCTTTTCGGGATCCGTGACGGTGAACACCGTCAGGTTGGAACCGAAACCGTGGGGGTACCCGGACGCTGCCACAGTCTCACATTCCGCTCGGTTATTATGCTTGGTGTACAGGTAGGAGGAGCATTCCTGCGCCGCATCCATGAGAGACTGATCCACCGCCAGTTCTGACACACTGTACTTTCTTCGTACCTGGTTGATGCGCCGGATCATTTCCTCCCGAATCTCCATATCTGTCGGCTGGGAACTTATTTCCTGCACCGGGGCAATTCCGGTATACGGCGCATCCGTGTCAATCTGCACGCCGCTCTCCCAATACACATTGAAGCCCACCTGTTGGCCGATATCCCTGAGCCGCACATAATTGTTCCCCGCAATGTTATAGGCGGTCATGGAGACCTGCCGGCCATCCACATAGATCTTCTGCCAAGTAGGTTCTGCTACGATTCCTGCGGCAGCTTCGCTCGCCAGAGCTGCGCCGATAACCATGCCCGTCACCATGGCTGTGATATTTTTCTTGTCGTGCTTCATGTCGATGCTCCTTTCCGTTTTGTAACACAAAGCAATAGCACAGCCAGAGGACAAAAGCTATATGATTTTTGAGGAAGTGGTCTGTGATAAAATGTAGGCATTACCTCCGGGCGAGAGTTTCAGAGTTCAACGGCAGTCGCAAAACCATCACTTTCCCCCAACATTCTGATCCACCCATTCCTTGAGTTTGTCCTTGGGGATCACAATGCGGGTGCCGATCTTCAGTGACGGGAAGCCCTCGGTGCGGGCCAGTTCGTATGCTCCGGCACGGGAGATGCCCAATGCGGCTGCCATCTCGGGGACCGAGAGCATCAGAGGAAGTTCCTCGTAGGATTTGAACGTTGCTTTTTTCATAGCTATCCTTTCTCCCTTCCTGACGGAAGGGCCTTTTACTTGTTATCATTCGTCTTGTTGATTTACTTCCCCACCATCTGGTGGAGGGGAGTGCCCGCAGGAGCTGCGGTCATTTCATGGTCATATTCCAGCCGCCATACTGCTGCTCCTCATGGTCATTCTCTTTGTGACCATGGCCAAGGCGCTTTTCCTTCAATTCTTGATGCCGCTTGTGGTCGATGTGGGTGAGCCCTGTGCCGCTCTGCGGCAGGGAGTTATCCTGGAAGATATTTGCCATGTGATGGAGCAGCCTCGTCACCGCGAGAAACACCTCCGGCGCTGTCGAAGCATTCTGCCTGTCCAGAAGGCATTGCGCGTAGCTGTGTCCCTGCTCTGCCGCCAGGGTCAGCCATTGGATACCTTCCTCCTTGTCACGGTCGACTACCTTTCCCTGAATTAGCAACTTCCCCAGCAGATACTGCGCATGGGGATTTCCAGCCTGGGCGGAGGTATAGATGTGATCCATAGCCTTGCGGGTATCTTTTCTTACTACCTCGCCCTTCAGATATTCCTTACCCAGACGGTAAGATGCATAGTTGTTTCCGTTGTAGGCGGCGTGTTCCAACCACTGGATGCCCACCTCGGAATCGTGGACGTTGGCATCATCAGAGAGCAGCAGCTTCCCGAGAGCATACTGGGCTGGTGCGTAACCACTGGTGGATGCCTTGTGGAACCAGTTCATGGCCGCTTCGCTGTCTGGTATCACAAGGCTGCCATCCAGGTACAGCTTTCCCAAGAAGTATTGGGCATGAACATCGCCGCACTCCGCCAGCCACCGCATACGGTCTACGGCGTCATCCCGCTCCTCCAGTGGGGAGGATTCATCCTGAACGTCCATACGCAGTGTCCAGAAGTCCCAGGACACATCTTCATCTTTGTCCACCTCATCGCTCTGGCGCAGGTCCAAGGCATCATCCTCGAAGGTGATTTCCCCCAGCCGGATTGTCTCCGCCTCCTGGATGACCGCGTTCTTGATCTGGCGGAACTCTTTCTGCCGGGACAGCGGCGGACGATGGCGTTCTTTCTCGGAATAGAAATCCTCCACCTTACTTTGCAGCTGCCACCACTTTTCATAGCACTCAGCCACGGTTGGGAGCTGCTCCATCTGGTCCACGATCTCATCCACCAGGGCCTTTTGCGCCTTGGGAAGGTAGCCGTAGGACTTCTTCCCCTTGACCGTTTCCAGTTGGATGGCCAGCTCCTGCATGAGTTGCTCTGCCTCCGGGTGGTCGCAGATCCTGTTTCGCATCTGTTGAACCAACTCCCGCATGGCCTGCCGCGCTTCCCGTACCAGCTGGTCACGGGAGACCGTTTTCTGTTCGTAGAGATGAAGCATCTCTTGCTGGAAAATATCGTTGGTGAGCTTGGATTTGATTTGCCGGATGCCGTCTTGAGACAGGTATGCCTGCCCTGGCTTCACGGACCATGCCATCACATGCACATGGGGATGGTCGCCTTCATCATGGAAGGCAGCGTACCAACGGAAGTCCTGTGGAGGGATGTTCATAGCGGCGGCGATGTCGTTGCGGTGAGCGCGGAGTAGATTCCTCCACGCCCCGGCATTGTTGTAGCCCAACCGCTCCGCATCCTCCCGCTTCAGGGAGATGATGTGTGTCCACACATTTCCCGTGTAGTTCTCCAGCTCCGCCATTGCCTTGTCCAACTCCACGCCATCTTTGTCACCGAAGAGACCGTGGGAGCCCAGCCGCTCCGCTCTCGGCCGCATTGCAATGTACTTCATGTAGCCATCTGATTTCTGAACGTCACTCCAGTTTTCCTCCAACGCCTGAGAGATGAACGCTGAGGCATTGGCCTTGGTGGGATGCTCCTGATAGTCACCGTACTCATCCAGCTCCCTTGCGTCAGGAAAATCTTTCACCAGTTTTGCGATAAGCTGTTCCTGCTTTCGAGTGGGAGGACGGTCATCCTGAATCAGTTCTACCCGCTCACGGGTGGCAATGTATCTCATGTAGCCGCCTGCCGAGTTGCCGCCTCCGCACTTGATGTACGGACTTTTGACGATCAGCCTTGCCATCCGTCATCATCCTTCACGGATTCCCGCACCCGTTTTTCGAACGAGATGCGGCCATTGGTCTGCTTCACATTTCGGACGCTTTCCGCGCGACGTCGGCGCAAATCCTCCTCGCTGAACTGAAAGCTGTCCGCGATGATCCCCGATAGCATATCCAATTCCACCGCCTGTTTGTAGGCCAGCGACGCCAAGTGGTTTTCCATTTGCCCCACCCGCCCATCCAGATAGGACTGGATGGAGGTTGGAAGAAACAGCCCAGCTTCATTGGCGCTGAGATAGTCCAGGTAGAAATCGATGGCCCGCTCAATGAATCCGGTGATGCTGCGGCTGCCGTCCTCCTGATATCGTCGCTCCAAGCGTGCCTTTTTCTCAGGGGTGAGATAGAGGGCAAATTTTTCTTTCTTGCTCAAAATGAGCTCCTTTCCGGGGCATGACCCCTAGTTTTTTCTTGGGGGAGTACGCGTTCAGGGATAACGACCGCAGAAGTGATAGTACCCTTTCGATTTTGACCCCACTTTGGAACTCCCCGAAAACTCCCGTAACTGCCCGCACTGCGGGCAGAAGTGAGCGAACAGGGTGTCGCGTTTGACGCCTGTTCTTTATCCTGCTTCGACTTTCGTCCTCATAGGCTCCTCCGAAACCGGCCCAAATCCGCCCTCACAGCCCTGGGCGGTGTCTGTTCCCGCTGCTCCCGGCAAAGCCTCACACAGCGGCTCACAGGGGCGAACACGGCCTTGTTTTCGCAGTTCCTTCGCCACCTGCTGACGCTCCGTGACCTCCTCCAGTTTCACCATCTGCCGTTCGTAGGAATGGTTGATGGCTTCCTGAATCGGCAGGATGGTGTAGAGCAGGTTCCCGTTGCGCCTTTGCCCATCCCTGGTGATGACCTCAGTCGGTTCCGTAGTGATGAGACCGCGTTCTTCCAAGCGCAGCGTGTATTTGCGTACCGTGTTCTCACTCATCCCAACTGCCTTGCCGATGGTTTTGTAGCTGGGCCAGCACTGGTGGGTCTTGCGGTTTTCACAGCGCCGCAGGTAACTGTACACCGCCAATTCACCGGGGCTCAGCCCCAGGAGGAACATCTCGTTAGGCAGAGAGAAAAAGTTTCCTTTGCGAGTATGCTTCATGCGCCGCCTCCTGTATGCTCCGATACCCATCGGATGAACTGTTCCTTGGGAACCACGATGCGGTTCCCGATTTTTAACGTGGGGAACCCATCTTCGTGCATCAACTCGTACCCACTGCTTGGTGACACACCCAACACCTTTGCTACTGTTTCCGCATTCAGGAACAGCAGCAGCTCGTCATAACTTTTGTACGTGGATTCTTTCATGTCTGTTACCTCCCTATGATTGATTTTTAGTTTTTTATCTGGTACGCTGAGGGTAACATACCCAGAGAGCCACTTCAATGGATTTGAGCGCGTTCGGGTAAATGCCGATTCTCTATCGGGTACAAGGGAGACGTTATGGAAGAAAAGATGGAGCGCATAGAGATACCTTTCACCTACACCTACGACCAATTCACAGTGTTCTTTCATGATGACCATGTTTTCATTGGGGAGAGGGATGTTCCTATCGGACAGTGCTGCGTGGATATCATGAACTTGGATGAGCAAGTTCTCCATGAAATTAATCGGAGAGTGAGGGAGTTTGTCCCGGCCGCTCAGGCACTGTTGGCAGAAAAAACAGACAGCGCCGTAGCCTCCGCACAGGAGAAGCTGAACACTGTCTGGGATGTTGTATTTACATTGCCGGTGTACCGGGAATTGAAGATGGATGTGGAGTGCAATTACCACACCCTTGAGCGGCTCCTTGCGGATGAAGAGAAGTGGGCACAGGTGCAGGATCCGACTTCAGAGGGCCATGCATTTTATCAGGGAATGATCACTGGCCTGGTGTATTTCACCAGCGAACTCATGAGGTTTCGCCAGCAGGTCGCCATCATGACAGAGAAATACTTTGAGCCGCTGAAGCGGAGAAACAGTGGGGCCTATGCCGAGGCGTACTCCTTCTTCTACGCCCAGATGCTCTCCGTGGCCGCGCATCTTTTTGGCGAGGATTTCACCCAGAGCTTCCCCATGGAGGTGAGCTTCCTTCCCATGATGCACCAGACGAAGGAGGACGAGATCTTCATAGCGGAGAAGGCCACCTTCAACAGCCTGACGGACTTCCTGCGGACGGAATTCTACCGGGGGTTGGCTGTGGGCAACGCACCCCGCCGCTGCCATAACTGCGGGAAGTATTTTCTGCTGACAGCAGGATATAACACCTGCTACTGCAACAACATTGCTCCCGGCGAGACAGAACGCACCTGCCGGAAGGTCGGCGCTCACCGAAAGGAGGCCCAGGGGAAAGCCAACCGCACCCCGGCGCAGGTGGAGTATGACCGCGCCTATAATCGGCTGAAGCAGAGGAAGAATCGGAAGAAGATCAGCGTGGAAGAGTGGAACGCGGCTGTCGCGGAGGCGATGAAGGTGTTGGAGCAATCGGAGCAGGGTAAGCTCGATGACGAGGAGATGCGGAGTCGGTTCAAGGAGTTTTGAAAAGAAAAGACAGGCTGGAAGTTCAGCCTGTCTTTCTTGTTTATGCGGCGCAATTTTTGCGGCCAGATTCTTCTTGCAGCGGCTATACATGTTGCCTTTAACGGCCTATATATAGTAGCATAGCAGGGCATATCCTGAGGGAAAATGGATGAACTTAGGAAATATAGCCCCGGAACAAGCGCACCATCTCATCTACACACCGGTCGGCTTCGTCCGGGTCGCCCTTGATGACAGCCCGCAGAATTGCGGAGTGGGACTCAAAGATTTCCCGGTTGATACGCTGATGCTCCTCCACGGAGCAGCCCTGAATGGACTGCAGGAACGCGTCTGTGTTCAGCCCAACGATCACGTCGTTGATGAGCAAGGCCAGCGCATTGTGGCTGGCTTTCGCCAGAGCGGTGTGAAAGGCAATATCGTATTTCTCAAAGCTATTGGGCGTGCAGATACTGGCCTCCGCCGCATCCAGGGTCGCCTGAATGGCGCGTATATCCTCGTCAGTCCGGCGGAGAGAGGCCAGTCGGGCACAGGTGTGGTCGTTGATATTGCGGTATTCCACCAACTCATCCAAATTAATGGCGCCGATCTCCACCAGCTTTTTCAGAGGCTCTTCCACCGTTTTCAGCGAAATGCTCTGCACCACGGCACCGCCCGCGCTGCCCAAGCTGATCTTTAAAAGACCGTCCTGCTGGAGCATCCGAAGGGCTTCCCGCACGCTGGGACGGCTGCGGTGAAACTGCTCCGCAAGCTCCCGCTCCGAGGGGAGGGTGTCCCCCGGACGCAGATCGCCAGAGGCGATTTTCAGATAGATCTGGTCATAGATTACTTCAGAGGCACGCATGGTCGTGGCGGGCTGGAAGAGAATTTTAGACCGCTGAGATTCGTTCGTGAGGATCACCTCCCAATTTTATTACATCAGCCATGAGCAAAACTCGAAAAAGTAAGTATCATCAATAGATCCCGGACATAGCTGAAAATCAGAATCACTCCAAAAGATATAGAAAGCGGCAAGTAGTAAAATGAAGTTGGAGCGCAATCAAACCGAAAGGAGCTGACCACAATCTACCGACATGAAACCATTCAGGATGTAACGCTGTTCACATCCAAAAGTGTCGCAACATTTTACGATAAACTCTTTAGCGGTCTGGATTTTACGCTGCCCAGAGCGGCGACTGGGCGGCAAGGCTTCCCAAAGAAGCCATGATGTGCGCTTTCATCGTTATGAAGTGTGAGGGTTTCTCACAAATCACCGCTCTTGCGGACTATCTGGACAACAACCGGCTCATTGCCCATTACTGCGGTTTTAACATCTTGGAGCCTCTGCTATCCTGCTGGACGTATGACCGCTTCCTGCGTCAGCTGGACAACACCGAGTTAAAGACTGTCGTGGCGGATTTGGTACGACAACGGTATGAGTTGGGCGTGGCGGACGCATCCTTCATCGCCACACCTGTCATGGCTAATACGAATAATCCAAAATCCTTTGTGAAAAACAAGTTTTCCAAAGAACATCACCCCCAAAAACGATCCAGATTGTGCTCTGGGGGGTCATTCCGCTTCCAACAAGCACAACGAGCGGCGTTATGAGTTCTACTGGGGTTGCAAGAGCCATGTACTGGTAGACTGCATTTCCGGCCTGCCTCTAAATGAGCTGACCACTCCGGCCAATATCATGGATTCCACTGTTATTGCTGATATCCTCACTGCAGCCAACCAGATCCTGCCCATCCGGGAGTATATCTTTCTTGCGGACAAAGGTTATGATGTGCGTGATCTCTACAACACTGTGAGAGATGTCTATGATGGAGAAGCCGTGATTCCGCTGAGCAAGAGAAGTACCAAAAAGTCAAAGAGACTGGCAGCCGGCAATCCCATTTGCGAAGCCGGACTGGCGATGAGCAAGGATGGTAGACGCTTGATGGACATGGCGGGTTCCGCCAGAAATTCTGCTGCCCTTTCCAGCAGCCCAAGGCAGCCGTCTGTCCCTGTAACCACAAAAAATGGAACAACGGGAAGAGAAAACGGGGCGGCACCAAATAGAAGGTCATTCCTTCTGGCTACAACGCTCCATTGACCGAGAGTGTCTGCGCTTCAAAAGGACCTATGCCCTGCGTACAGAATACGAACGCTACAATTCCCACTTCAAAGAAACCGGCTAGGAACGGCTTTGAATCCGTAATGGGCAGAGCGCGGCAAATATGAACACCCTTGCCCACATTTCGGTTTTGGCTGCGGCCTACGCCGCCGTACTCAGCAAATCGCCTCACTCCTGCCGAAACAAAAAAGCACTTCGAAGACCAGCCTGACAAACAGGACACAAATCCTTTCAGACGCAGATTCCCTCTGCGTCTTTTGGTGTTGCTTGCTATTGTGTGCTTCTCTGCTCGAATAGACTCACCTTGGACTGCCTGCCAAATCTGATCCACCGTTTTACTCATGGCTATGTTATATAATTAGCAAAATTATAGCATATTTCGAAGTTTTCGTCAAGAATTGATATACAAATCGTGAGAAAAGACGCATCGAACGCCGAGAGAGCAGGCCCGCAAAAAATTTCGGCGATTCGCCAAGAAAAGCGGTATTTAATTGTGCAAGTAATAGAATATATACAAAGGTGTTGACTTTTTTCTGGAAATCACATATAAAAAAGACAAATGGTTTGTCCATTAAAAGGCCTGATAATTAATGCCTACTCAACAAACCGCTTCGTGGCTTGTTCGTGCGGCGATTGTCGAACAATCTATCAAAAGGGCTGTTTTCAGCCCTTTTGATAGAATTCAGACATTGTTACAATGCGCATTTCCGATGGTGCGGTGCACCACACCATCGGAAAGTGCAAGGATTCTGCGCAAAATCCTTGCACATGAATAAAGCTGATTGGCTTTGCAAGCCTTAGCTTTCAAGGCTTACAGCTTTGTTCAGTACGCATGAATTAAATATTACAATGCGGCAGACACGGCAAAAATTTTGCAGAACTCCAGCAAGTCCAGGCAACTGCCGAACCGGCGGCAGCCCATATGAGCACCAGTCAGCCCCAGCCCCATCTTAAAAAGGGATCCCCGTACCAGAAATACTGTGAGCCAATAATTTTGAGAGGAGAATTCATCATGACTGTACCTGTGAAAAAATGGCTGGACAAAATTCCTGGCGGTATCATTATTGTGCCGCTGTTCCTAGGGTGCCTCATCAATACGTTTTTCCCTGCGGCGCTGCAAATTGGCAGCTTTACCACCGGCATCGTGAAAGGCACTAGCGCCTTGGTGGGTCTGTTCTTTGTCTGCATGGGCGCACAGCTGGACCTCAAATGCGCACCGCAGGCCATGAAGACGGGCTTTACCATCACCATCGTAAAGTTTGCCGTCAGCGTGGCGATCGGCCTGTTAGCCGCGCGTTTCTTTAACAACAGCCTGTTTGGCCTGAGCGCCCTTGCTATCATTGCAGCGGCTTCCAACTCAAACGGTGCGCTCTTCGGCGCCCTCACAAAGACCTATGGCTCCGAGTCCGACCAGGGCGCAGTCGCCATCATTTCCCTGAACGATGGCCCGTTCTTGACCATGGTGGCTATGGGCACCGCGGGTCTGGCCAGCATTCCCTACATGACGCTGGTGGCTTCCATCGTTCCCCTGTTGCTGGGCATCATCCTGGGTAATCTGGACCCCCATATGCGCAAATGCCTCAGCAACGGCGGCGAGGTGACCATCATGGTTCTGGGCTTTGCCCTGGGTGCCAACATGAGCCTCCAGCAGGTGGCAAAGGGCGGCGTGTCCGGCATCATTCTGGGTTTGATCACCGTGTTTATCGGCGGCGTTTTCAATATCTTCTTTGACAAGCTCACTGGCGGCTCCGGTATCGCAGGTTCTGCAATCTCCAGCGTGGGCGGAAATGCCGTTGCGACTCCGGCCGCCCTGGCAGCGGTGGACGCTACTCTGGCGGAGACTGCGGCCATCGCAACGCCCCAGGTGGCTGCCGCCGTGGTCGTGACCGCTATCATCTGCCCCTTTATGACCAACTGGATCAGCAAGCGGAACGGAAACAAGAAAAAGACCACATTTTCCCAGATAGAGGAAGGGGTCTCCAGCGAAGACAATACATATTGACCCACGTTTCTAAACTGTATTTTAATTTTTTAACAAATCTATGTATAAAAGGAGTGCGCACGGATATGAAAATCGGTTTCCTGGGTATGGGCGTCATGGGTCTGCCCATGGCAAAGAATCTGCTGAAAAAATCCGGCTGTGAGATTTTGGGTTACGACGTGATGGAAAAGCAGCGGGAGGGCTTCATCGCCGCGGGCGGCACCGTTGCCGAGCCGGAGGAGATCTACCAGACCTGCGACGTCATCATGCAGATCCTGCCCACCCACGCCATCATCCGGGACAGCGTGGAAAAGGCCGTCAAATTTGGCAAGCCCGGCCGCATCATCGTGGACCTGAGCTCCACTGCTCCTGACATCATTCAGGAACTGTACAAGCTGGCGAAGGACGCCGGTATGTACCTGCTGGATTCTCCCATCAGCGGCGGCAATCCCATGGCCATTGCCGGTACGCTGGCCATTATGACAGGCGGTGACAAGGAGGCTTTTGAGGAAGTGAAGCCCCTGCTGGAGTGCATGGGCACCCCTGTGTACGTGGGCGGCCCCGCCAGCGGCAGCGTCACCAAGCTGGTGAACAACATGGTGGCCGGCGCCTACCTGGTGGCCATGGCCGAGGGCTATGCCTTCGCCGCCAAGGCGGGCATTGACCTCCAAACCACCTTCGAGGCCACTCGCGGCGGCTTCGCCGGAGGTCCCCTCTATGACAACAAAATTCCCAAGCTCATTCACCGGGACTACGAGCCCGGCGCCCGGGTGGCCGTCCACCGCAAGGACATCCTGAACGCAAAACACTATGCCCACCACTTGGGTGTGGATACACCCATGACCGACGTGGTGCTGCAGGTGATGGACTGGATGAACGACAACGGCCACATTGACGAGGATCAGATCGCCATGGTAAAGTATTACGAAGACAAAATGGGCGTGACGGTGGGAAGCGCCGACTGACCCTGTCCCACGGAGGTGGATGGAATATGGAAGCTGTCCGATATGCCCTGCAGGCGGTCCTGCCAGTGGCGCTGCTGCTTTTGCTGGGCTGCCTGATGCGAAAACGGGAGCTGGTCTCTGAGCACTTTGCGGCGGAGGGAGACCACCTGTGTATGCGTTTGCTGTTCCCGGTGCTGCTGTTCCGCAGCATCTCCCAGGGAGAGCTGGCGCTGGACAGCTGCCTGCGCAGCATCGCCTTTGCCTACGGTGTCATCGTGGTTTCCCTGCTGGCGGGTATTCTGCTGATCCCCCGGCTGGTCCATGACAGAAATCAGATCGCGGTGGTCATCCAATCCTTATACCGGGGCAATTTCACCCTGTACGGTATCCCGTTCTCCCAACTGCTGGGAGGGGCGGGCGCGGCAGCTGCCGCATCGGCCATCGCGGCGGCGACCCTGCCGGTGCTGAACATCGCCGCGGTAGTCATGTATGCCTGGTACGCCGGGCGGGAGCAGAGAAGCTGGACACAACTCCTGAAGGGCATCCTGAAAAATCCCGTTCTGTGGGGCGTGTTCCTGGGACTGGCCTTCCGGCCCTTCCATATGGCCCTGCCGGTGCCGCTGGAGAGTCTGACCGCCAGTCTCGCGGCCATGGCCTCGCCGCTGGCCTTCCTGACGCTGGGGGTCAAGCTGTATGGCGGACGGGTGCCTGCTGGACAGAGGCGGCTGACAGGGGCAGTGGTGCTCTTCAAACTGCTCATTATGCCTCTGCTGGCCCTGCCGGTGGCGATCTGGGGCTTTGGGCTCCGTGGGACGGAACTGATCCCCGTGTTCTTGTTCACGGCGGCGCCGTCGGCCATCACCACCTATCAGCTGGCCGGTGAATACGGCGCGGACGACCTGCTGGCCGGCAGCATCGTGACCATCTCCACCCTTTTTTCCTCCGTGACCCTCTGCCTGTTTGTGGCAGTGCTGAAAAACTTATCATTGATTTAATCTTCCCTTTCTGCCCCTTCAAACGCAAACTCTCCCGCGTTTGAAGGGGCCTTTTTGTCCGCAGTGCTGCCAGCACCACTTTTGGCCACAGTTCAACTGCATTCACACTGTGGACTTACATCTGCGCTGTGCCGGAGATCACATATACAAAGGAATATGCGCTTTCAGCGGAGACTTTAGCAATAGATAATATAGCACAGACTATTGCAAATAAAAAAATTCAAAAAAGACCAACATAGTAGAAAAAGGAAATGCAACTTTCGTTGTGACCGTCTGGGATTAACATTTACATGAAGGATTAAGGGCCTGCTCCAAAATGTTAAAAAATAACAGGCGTATATCTTTTAAAAAAGCACATGAAAAGGATGAGCAGGGGGCATCCCCTGCTTTTTCACAGATAAGGAGCGTTATTTCGGTTGTAAACTTCGTTCTTATTTGGTATGCTGAAAACGGCAGAAGACATGGCGGGCATGGAAACAAATGACTCGAAGATGCTTACCAGCGGCGTGGTGGATATCCTTGGCGTTAAGTTAGATGCCGTAATCTTATATGGGGCGTATACCAGTTAGGCTCAGCATGCAGAATCAGATATGACATTACCGCAACCTTTGCGGAATAGCCATCCCAAACTGACTACAATTTTCAGAAAGTTATCAATTGCGGACAGGCTTTCTTTCTTTGTTTTGCGACGCAAATTTTGAGGTGGCGCATGAACTTGCGCTACCGACAGAGTGAGCCGCATCCGGATTCGGATGCGGCTCATTTGTGATCATCGCCACACTCTTGATGTACGGACTTTTGACGATCAGCCTTGCCATCCGTCATCATCCTTCACGGATTCCCGTACCCGCTTTTCAAACGAGATACGCCCGTTGGTCTGTTTCACATTCCGAACGCTCTCCGCGCGGCGCCGGCGCAGGTCCTCCTCGCTGAACTGAAAGCTGTCCGCGATGATCCCGGAGAGCATAAGTGGGGAGACACGAAAGAGCCGCCTCCAGCCATACCAGCCTACTGCAATCTGGCTCCTGAAACTGTGTATATTGAGCATCTGTACCTTATACTAACACCTCATTAGATGCCCCAATACTGCTCACATCGAGTAATGATGAAAATATCCCTGCCCTGGTGGGCGATGATATAATTTCCTTATGCAGACAGAGGTTTCCTGCTTTACGCTTGTTCCTCATTATTAGACTCCATATTTCTCGCTCTACTGCGCTTCCTTTTCACACCGAATCGGTTTGGACAAGTCGCCATCTCGTGGCTTACGCTAATTTATCTTGTCACTGGGTACTCGTGGCGGTTCTGTATTGTACTCTGTCGGTTCTTGGAGAGCAACCAAAATCCGTTCCATTGCTTTTGCGGGAATCGGTTTCCGATCTTCTCAGCAAAACTACATACAGTGGCAATGAGTGTCCAGATATCGTATTCCCGGCTTGGGAATGTCCCTCATTCGTACAATTATGGGAAAAAGTTGGCCGGATAAAGAACATCAACTTGTCAGAGATGATAATTTCTGTTATACTTCATCCATCGGATGAAAGGGGATGATACAATGGCAAAAAACAAATTAGTTTCCCCTGTTGTGAAATGGGTCGGTGGAAAGAGACAACTTTTGGATGAAATTGTTCCGTTGTTTCCCAAACGAATGACTACTTATTGTGAACCTTTTTTAGGCGGTGGGGCAGTCCTCTTTTGCCACCAGCCGAAAAGCGCCATCGTCAACGATCTCAATGGAGATTTGATGTTAGTGTATGAAGTGATTCGCGATGACGTCGAGGATCTAATTGAGGATCTGCAAAGACACGAAAACACTTCGGAATATTTTTATGCACTCAGGGACTTAGATAGGGACAAAGAGAGCTATGGGGCCATGTCGAAGGTTAAAAGAGCGTCCAGAGTTATTTATTTAAACAAGACTTGCTATAACGGCCTCTTTCGGGTAAATGCTTCCGGAGAGTTCAATTCTCCATTTGGACATTATAAAAATCCAAGTATTGTTAATGCACCCGTTTTGCGCGCTGTAAGTAAGTATTTATCAGAAAATAATATTGAACTTTTAAGTGAAGACTTTGAGACGACTCTTCAGCGCGTTCCAAGGGGTGGGTTTGTTTATCTTGATCCTCCTTATGATCCGGTGTCAGATACCGCAAGCTTTACCGGATATAACAGCGGAGGTTTTGATAGAAATGAACAGATCCGGTTGAAAGAATGCTGCGATATTCTTACTCAACGCGGTGTAAAATTTTTGCTTTCGAATTCGGCTACCAGTTTCATCAAAGAACTATACAAAGATTATACCGTAGCAACAGTACATGCAAAACGAGCAATAAACTCCGACGCCAGCAAGCGAGGGGCTATTGAGGAGGTTTTGATTCGGAACTATGGGGCTAAATGATACTGCTTGGGAAATCTTATTTGACAAATATCATATTTTAGATGAAATTTCGAAATATGGGATATTTACCATTTCTGCAAATCAGATTAGAGAATTTCGCGAACCAAGGTTGATGACCAAATTCGATCATAAGGTTAATCTACCTCAAATCTTTTCCAAGAATAATTTGGCAATTCTACCTATTACGCGAGGCGATTATGTCATATCCCAGTTTTCGGCTTATCAAACCTTTGACCCACCAACGGAATATTATCAAACCGTCAAAATTCCTGCGCATATACAGAGTCTTATGCCCAAATATTTAGTCAGTGAAGCTATTGCGTTGAATTGTGCAAATGCTTGTGGAATCTTAAATGATTTTCTTGAAGATACGGAGCTGGTCCCAACCGTGAGTGGTCGAATGAGTTCCGGAAACTTTGAGTTTGATATCGCTACAGGTAGGGGAAAACAATCCCTAACAGTGAGTAATTCTCAAATTGAGATTGATGCTGCCTATGAGGGGATAGATTATCTTTCACTATTTGAGGCTAAACATGATATTTCAGATGATTTTTTGGTGAGACAACTTTATTATCCGTTTCGTGTTTGGGAAAGCCGCATAACAAAAAAAGTTAAGTCGGTGTTTTTGGTATTTTCTAATGGCGTATTCTATCTATATCAGTATGAATTTGCCGATCCTAAGAACTATAATTCTTTGTGTTTGGTGAAGCAAAAGAATTATATTATTTCACCTGAAATTTCACTTGAAGATATTCAAAATGTTTTGGAGAATATATCTATTTGTGAAGAACCCGATATTGCATTTCCACAGGCAAACAGTATGCCGAGGATCGTTAATTTGATGGAATTGCTTACTGGGCGTTCTATGACGAAGCAAGATATCACCTCCGAATACGCTTTTGATGAAAGACAGACCAATTACTATACTGATGCAGGCCGTTATCTTGGCTTCATTGAAAAAGTGAAGAATGAAGAAGGAGCAATTACTTTCCAACTTTCAAATTTAGGACGAAGCGTAATGGAATTGGAATATAAAGAGCGACAGCTTGCTATTGTGTCAGCAATTCTCAGACATCGCGCTTTTAATGAAACACTAAAAATAAATTTGAATTCTAGGGAAATGCCAGATGCAAATGCGATTGTGCAGATAATGAAAGAATCGAATTTGTACCATGTTGAGGCAAATAGCACATATTACCGCCGCTCCTCAACAATTATTGGATGGCTCAACTGGATTTTAGGATTGGTGGAAGAAAGCTGATATATTTATACTATACTATTGACATATGAGCACGTGGTTGTATTCACAGAAGGAAATTGCATTGACAATTGGAAATGATAGGTATAAATTGTAATTAATCTAATGAGAGGAGGGAATTGCAGTGAGCAGGGTTTGCAAGCACTGCGGTAGACCGCTAAACGAGTCACAATATGCTCAAGAAATGGCGCTAAAGTCCTGCCCGAAATGTTCTGTTGAAGATGGGGAGGAGCATATTTTCTACTCATATCCACAAAACTTTGGGAAAAGCGTGAAGAGAGTTTCTGCAAAAATCCCTGATGGTGCACAGAGTTGGTGCTCTCTTTGCCGAGTAGAAGATTTTGGACCGCATTTGGGCGGAAGACGTTGCAGCGAAGTTTTGTAATGATTCCGTTTGCGACATTGTAACAACGTGTTGTCTAATGTTGTTTGACCCACACCGTGACCCACACGGGGAAACGAGCGGATGGAAACAATGGAGCGGAAAGCTCTAAAGACCACGCATCTCTGAAACAAAAAGGCCCCGAAAGCACTGGAAAGCAGTACTTTCGGGGCTTTTAACCACTTGGTAAGGATGAGGTCTCCGGTTCAAATCCGGATAGCAGCTCCACAAAAACCG
>NZ_JBKVXZ010000003.1:17783-169484 GCF_046973065.1 Flintibacter sp.
CTTGGTAAGGATGAGGTCTCCGGTTCAAATCCGGATAGCAGCTCCACAAAAACCGCTCTTTTCGCTTGGAAAGGGCGGTTTTGTTTTGCTTTTTGCGACTTTTTTGCCTATTTGAAATTTGTAATCGCAGCTTTGACCACAGAACAAGCCACAGACAGAGAAAAATGGGTCTCCGAAGGTGTTTTACCTCCGGAGGCCCGTTGCTTTTTTAGATTGCCTTTTCCTGTGCTTTCATCGAAGCAATCTCCTGCTTCATTTCCCGAATCAGCTGGGCCAGTTTTTTTTCACATTCCTCCTCGGTGCAGGCGTAGACGTTGCGGGCCACGCGTTTTCCGCTGACGGTGGGGGAGTAGCGGCCCTCCCAGAGGTGGTCGTTGATTTGGCTGATACAGCCGGTGCCGGGCTTGCGGCGCTGGCCCTTGTAGGGCTGGAAGGTGGAGGGAGGTGGATTTCTTGGCGCCGTGTCACCCTCTTGGGCAGCTTCGCTTTTGATGATCCCACGGTCGATCTTGGCTGCGGCAGTCCTTTGCATCTCGTCCGTCACATGGGCGTAGATATTCAGTGTGGTGCTGCTGGAGACATGGCCGATGATGGTCGAAAGAGTCTTGACGTCCATACCGTGCTCCAGGGACGCTGTGGCGAAAGTATGGCGTAAATCATGGAAGCGGAGTCTTTTGCAGTTGGCCCGCTTCAGCACAGTGGACAGCCGCTTTCGCACTGCCGCGGGGTCCATGGGGGAGTCCTCCTTGACTGGCGAGGGGAACATCCAACGGGAGGTAGAGACAGTTTTATAGGCTTTGAGTACATTCAGGACAGGAGCTGGGAGGAGCACAGTCCTCCGGCCTGCCTTGGTTTTGGGTGGAGATACCACCAGTTCCCCTCGTACCCGGTGGACCTGCCGTTCCACTTGGAGCGCTCCCGTTTTAAGATTCAGGTCATTCCACTGGAGGGCACAGATTTCGCCACGGCGCAGACCGGTGGACAGCTCCAGCAGGAGCAGCTCGTAGCAGCCATCCTCTCTGGCCTGGATCAGTAACCGCTGGATCTCCTCCGGCGTCAGCACCTTCATTTCTCTGGGCCTGGCAGAGGGAAGCTTACATCCATCTGAAGGATTTCGGAAAATCAGATTTTCTTCCACGGCCTTGTCCAGCGCGGTGTGGAGGGTGGTGTGAATGCCTCGAACCGTTTGGTCAGAGAGACCTTCGCCATAGAGCTCTGTGCGAAGCAACCGGCCATTTTTCTTGAGATTGGCGTAGAATTTCTGAATGTCTGCGGTGGTCAGCTTGTCCAGCTGGATTTGTCCCAGAGCAGGGGTTATGTGTTGGTAAATTCGCCGTTCATAGGACATCTGAGTATTGGGGCGGAGATTCGGTTTCTTGTACCCTTGATACCAGAGGTCCAGCCAATCGGCCAGTAAGATTCCGGGTTTGGGCTGCTCCGGCACAGGCTCTTTCAGTGTTTCCCGGAGCTGTGCCAGCTTTGCCGCACACTCCGACTTGGTTTTGGCGAGAACATTTTTGGTCATGGGTAGGCCCTTGTCATCGTAGCCTACCACGTACCGGCCTTCCCAGCGTCCGTCTTTTCTCAGGTGGAGACTGCCGTCGCCGCGGTTTCTGTGCTTTGCCATGGAGCCATCTCCTCTCCCAGGTAGTCCGTTAGGAAGCCACCAACAATTTCAGCGGCCTTTTTGTGCATATCTGTGGTGGTGTGGGTGTAGGTGTCCACCGTGAAGCTGGCCTTGGTATGGCCCAGAATTCCAGAGAGGGTCTTGGCATCCACTCCGTTGGCCAGCGCGTGGGTGGCAAAAGTGTGCCTGAGATCATGGAAGCGGAGGTCAGGCAGACTGTTTTCCGTCAGGATCGCTTTCAACTGTCGGTATGCGGTGCTGGGGTTCATAGGCGCTTCTGGTTTGAGCGGGTTAGGAAAGATCCAGACGGAGTAGGAATTCTTTTTGCGGCCCCGCAGCAATTCCGCAGTGCTGTCTGGCAGGACGATGGTTCGGGTTCCGGCGTAGGTCTTGGTGTCGCCGGTCACCAGACGCCCACCCTTTTCCTTGTGGATGGTTCGGTTGACACTCAGTGTCCCTTTCTTGGCATCAAAGTCAGACCACATCAGTCCGCAGATTTCGCCCAACCGCAGGCCGGTGGTCAGCTCTGTGTAGAAGAAGTTCTTCCAGATGGGGTCCTGCTCTACTGCCGCCAGAAAGGTATCCAGCTGTTCCTCATTCAGGATGGTCATGGATTTGTGGACCACCTTGGGTGGCTCCACATGGTCGGCAGGATTGTGGGGCAGTAGCCGTTGGTCTACCGCGGATTTCAGCGCATGGTGCAGGGTGGTATGGATGCCGTGGATAGTGGTGGTGGATAGCCCACGGCTCTGGCCGGGGCGGGGATGGACTCGGCCCTGTTTTTTGAGATCGTCATACAGTTTTCTTAAATCAGAAGCGGTGATCTGGGTGAGCTTCTTTTGGCCCAGATACGGTTTGACGTGATGCTCCATGTCACTGCGGTAGTGTTCCAGCGTGCTGGGGCGGAGGATGGCTACCATCTGCTCCAGCCACCGATCCAGCCACTCTGAGAGTGTCATCCTGCACTCCTCCGTCAGATCCACACCTTGATAGGCGGTGATATTCTGCCGGAGCTTGGCGGTCAGCTCTTTTTGGGTTTCGGCGTAGATGTAGCGGAAGATGGGATCGCCGTTTTCCTTGTGGCCAATGACGATGCGCCCCTCCCAGCGGCCATCCTCCCGCTTGCGGACCATGCCATCGCCGGACGGCCTTCGCTTTGCCATGTTTTTTTCACCTCCGAGGTTTTATCTTTGATTTGCATCGCAGGACTTGCGTGGCCTATCGGATGGGCGGGAACCTGTGGGGCTCCGCCACCCATTGGAACAGCACTGCACCACAGCGGCGGCAGATCAGACAGCGCATCCGGTTGCCCAGGATACCGTGCTTCTTGAAGGTGACGATTCCCTCGCCGTGCTGCCAGCCCAGCCCAAGGTCGTCACTGCCGCAGTAGTGGCAGCGTTGGATGGGCAGTTGGTTTGTGGTCATCCTTGCTCCTCCCTTCGGTCGTCTCTGTGAAGCAGTTCCACCAGACTGCCATCGTCCTCGTCCAGCGCTTCCAGGATCAGTCGCGTTCCCAGACGGAAGCCTAAGATGAAATTCTCCAGAGCCAGTGTGCTTCCAATCTCGTTCTCCGCGTTGATGAGCCGCAGCAGCAGACTGTAGGCTTCGCCATCCAGCAGTTTGGTGAGTTGCTCCTCGCACTCCTGCGACTGCTCCATCGCTTTCATCAGGGATGTGTTGGAACGGATCTGGCGGTCGTATGGCGTGATGTTTCCGTAGTACAGGTCTTCCAGCGTCTCTCGCATTGTGTACCTCCTCTCCTTGTCAGCAACACACCATACCACAGAAACAGAAAATAGCCACAGCAAATGCGCAGAGTTATCAAAGATTTATCATTTGGCGGTCCTGGAGGATGGTATCACATTTTGATACCATCCTCCGGTCCTATCAATATCCTGTCATGCCGCCCATGCCGCCCTGCGTCAGTTCAGGATCTTCGTGGTCATCTGCTTTATGCCCCATGGCGATCTTCTTTTCTTTGATTTTCTGACGGAGCTTGCTGTCTACCTGCAGCCCTGTTCCAGACTGGGGCAGGGATCGGTCCTGAAAGATCCTGCTCATGTGGTGGAGCAAACGGGTGACAGCCAGAAATACATGGGGCGGCCTGCCGCTGTCCTGATGTTGGAGAAGGGCTTCCGCGTAGACGTTACCCTGTGCCGCAGATTTGCTTAACCAATCAGCGCCCAACTCTTTGTCGTACTCCACGCCCTGGCCCATGAGATACAGCTTGCCAAGCATATACTGCGCGTACTGGTTTCCAGCCTGTCCCCCGCGCTCAAACCACTTCGCCGCCGTGGTGAAATTCTTTTGAACATTTTTCCCGCTGTAATATTCCTTGCCCAACTGGTAGGCGGCGAATTGGTTTCCATTTTCGGCGGCCCGCTTCAGCCAACGGATACCATCCTCCACATCATGCACCTCGGGATCATCAGAGAGCAGGAGTTTGCCCAGGGCGTACTGCGCATAGGTGTGTCCCTGCTCCGCCGACTTTTGAAACCAGTACCGGGCATTCACCCAATCCGGTGTCAGCAACGGACCATCCCGCCACAGCTTTCCCATGAGGTACTGCGCGTACTTGTCACCGCTTTTCGCCAGCTCGTTCATTTCATCGACAGCGTCACCGCGCTCCTCCAGTGTCAGGCCCTCATCCCGAATCGCATCACGAAGGTTTTCGTAGTCATAGGAAGCGTTTCGGAATTCCTCCAGCTCGCTCTCCTGCTCCACGCCCTTGTCCTCAAAGGACAAATTGCACTGCCGGATGTTTTCCGCCTCCTTGATGACGGCGTTTTTGATTTGCCTGAACGCTTTCTCTTGTGACAACTTTTTTCGTTCTCTGGGCTTATCGTGATAGTATCCATCCACCTTGCCCTGGAGGATCAACCACTGGTCGTAGCAGTCCCGCACACTGGGAAGCCGCTCCATCTCGTCTACGATTTCATCTACCAGTTTCTTTTGTGACTTTGGAAGGTAGCCATAGGACTTCTTACCCTTGACCACTTTCAGCTGCATCGCCAGTTCCAGCATGAGCCGCTCTGCCTCCGGGTGGTCGCAGATACCCTCTTTCATAACCTGCACCAACTCCAGCATGGCTTTCCGTGCTTCCTGCACCAGTTCATCTCTGCTGTTAGACTTCTGTTCGTAGAGGTGCAGCAGTTCCTGCTTGAAAATATCGTTGGTGAGTTCGGACTTGATCTGCCGGATGCCATCTCTGGATAAGTACGCCTGCCCCGGCTTTGCCGACCACGCCATCATGTGGACATGGGGGTGTTCCCCTTCATCGTGGAAGGCGGCGTACCAGCGGAAATCGTTGGGCGGGATGTTCATTGCTGCGGCGATGTCGTTGCGGTGCGTGCGGAGCAGATCCCGCCACGCCTTGGCACTGTCGTAGCCCAGCCGCACTGCATCCTCCCGCTTCAGGGAGATAATGTGGGTCCACACATTTCCGGTGTACTGTTCCAGTTCAGACATGGCGCTCTCCAAGTCCACACCATCTTCGTCACCAAACAGGCCGTGGCTGCCCAGCCGCTCTGCGCGGGGACGGGTAGCGATGTACCCGGCGTAGCCCTCCATGTTGGAGAGCTTGTCCCAGTTAGACTCCAGAGCCAGTGTGATGAACGCAGATGCATTGCACTTTGTGGGCTTTGCAGCATAGTCCTCATACTCATAGAGGGTTTTGCTGTCAGGAAAATCTTTCGTAAGTTTGTTGATGAGCTGCTCCTGCTTGCGTGTGGGCGGACGGTCGTCTGGCAGCAGTTCCACCCGTTCCCGCGTGGCGATGTAGCGCAGGTAGCCGCTGAGAGAAGTGTTCCCGCCACACTTGTAGTAGGGACTTTTGACGATCAGTCTTGCCACTCATCTCCCTCCTCCCAGACTTCCCGCACCCGTTGGTCCAGGGAGACGCGGCCATTAGTTTTCTTCACATTGCTGATGCTCTCCGCCCGGCGTCGCTTAAGATCCTCCTCGCTGAATTGATAGGCGTCCGCCAGGATGCCGGCTACCATATCCTGTTCCACGGCCTGCTTGTACAGCAGAGAGGACATCCGGTCCTCCATCTGTCCCAGTCGGCCATCCACATAGGACTTGAGCGCGGTGGGGAGGAACAACCCGGCGTCGTTGGCGCTGAGGTAGTCCAGATAGAAGTCGACGGCCCGTTCGATGAAGGCGGTGAGACTGCGGCTCCCGTCCTCCCGATAGCGGCGTTCCAGCACCGCTTTTTTCTCCGGCGTCAGGTACAGGGCAAATTTCTCTTTCTTGCTCAAAATGGGCTCCTTTCCGGGGGGTGACCCCTGATTTTTCGTTGTGGCAGTAAGTGTTTTGGGATAACGACCGCACAGGGAGCGGTTCTCCTCTGTTTTTGACCCCACTTCACAGCCCCGCAGAATTCCCCGTAACTGCCCGCACTGCGGGCAGAAGTGCTTCCTGCAGGGGCCGCCTGCGACCCCTGCCTTTATCCTGCTTTTTCTTTCGTCCTCCGCAGAGCCCTCAAAAACGGCTCGAATTCGCGTTGAAGGCCTGGTTGGGGCTGGGACTCTACCCATCCCCATCTGGTCGAACACAATTCATCACAGGCCGCTGCATGGGGGAACGCTTCCGTCAAGCACACCGACTGTCGTGGGCAGAAACACTCGGCAGTACTCCTCCGCTCCGGTGACCATGCCGCGTCGCAGCACCTCCCCACACAGGAGGAGACGGAACAGCGCATTGCGATAGCAGTCCCTTACCTCTGCCCCTTTCTCTCTGGCGAATATCTTTTGTTCCTCGGGCAAGCTGCTGTGCGCTTCATCACAGAGGAACACCGCCAGAGCGTTTTCATCAATGGGGTCCCTGTGCGTGCGGTCCCACTGGTCCATGATGTACCTCCTTGCGTCAACCGTGCGCTGTGCCAGCAGAGTTGGATCCTGCTGGATCAGCAGATCCACCATCTGGGTCAGCATACCGCCTCACCTCGTTTCTGTTCATAGGCCGCTCTGCGCTGTTCCACTCTCTGCCGTTCTGCAGCCACCTCTGCTGCATACATCTGCCGCTCATAGAACTGGTCGATAGCTATTTGGATCGGCAGGATGGTGTACCGGAGACAGCCGTTGCGCTTGAGACCGTCCCGGGTGATGACGTCGGTGCGCTCCGTAGCGATGAGACCGTGTTCCTCCAGTAGTCCCACATACTTAGCCACAGTGTTGACCGAGATCCCCAGCTTGTCCGCAATGGTCGGGTAGCTGACCACGCACTGCCAGGTTCGCCGATCCTCGATCCTCAGCAGGTAGGCGTAGATGGCCAGTTCATACACATGGAGCCCCAACTCGAACACCGCGTTAGGGAGCATGAAGAAATACTTCTTCACATCTCGCTTCTGATTTCCCATCATCCCTGTACTCCCTTCGTGTGCGCGGAGATCCATCTCCGCAGTTCCTCCTTGGGGACCACGATGCGCTTGCCGATGCGCAGAGAGGGGAAGTCCTCCTCCTGCACCAGCTCATAGGCACTTGCATCTGAGATTCCAAGAAGATCCGAGAGCTGCTTCATATTCAGCATCAGCGGCAGTTCGTCATAGCTTTTGTAGATCGATGGTTTCATTCAGGTTACCTCCTCATGTTTTTTCTCTGCATAATTTTCACAGCCCTGTCTCCTTGACCTGCACCTCCTCTCTGACCAGCGCTCGGACAACTCTCTACTGCTCGGGCACGAACAAAGAAGCTTTTGAGAAAAACAAAAACCGGGCACATGAGAACAACTCAACACTTGGCAGGAACCTACCTGCCTTGTTTCGTATGTTTCTCATGCGCCCGGCGATTCGGTGGAGACTTTTCATTCTACGCTGACTGGCTGCCAGCGCACCCCTTTGCTCGGTGCAGCATTTTGCGGCTATTCAAATTATGATTTTATCATAACAGAACAAATGTTCTGTGTCAATGCTTTTTAGAAAATTTGTTCGAGATATTTAAGCACAGGGGATATCGAAAGCAAGACAATGGGCTCGACACTTCGACTGATTCCGTTGTCTTTGTTTATAGCATAGCAACGGATGCCGGTCCTCCCTCATGGTTGTGCCGCCGGAAGCCGGAGCACAAATCGATTCCCTCCAGCCTGATGTTCCTCCACCCACACGCTGCCGCCGTGGACTTCCGCGATGGCCCGGACCAAGGCCAGCCCCAGGCCGGTGCCGCCCAGCTCCCGGGAGCGGGCGGTATCCACCCGGAAGAAGGGCTCAAAGATCCGCTCCCGCAGCTCCGGCGGGATGGTGGGTCCCTGATCGGCCACGGAGATGACCATGTCGTTTCCATCCAATTCCGCACAAATCCGTACCTGTCCGCCCTCCGGCCCGTACTTCACTGCATTTTCCACCAGATTGAACAGCGCCCGGCGGAGCAGCTCCCTGCCGCCGGTGATGGTGCCGGGAGCAGAGTCCACCAGAAGGACGGAACCTTTGTTGCTGGTCAGAGGCGACATATCCTCGGCAACTTGGTGGAGCAATTCTCTCAATTCGACTTGGTCAGTGCGGGGCACCTGTTCCAGATTGGTCAGCTTCAGCAGACTGTCCACCATGCCGGAGAGCCGGTCCACCTCGCCCTCCAGAATATCAAGAAAGGCCCCTGTGGTCTGGGGCGCAAAATCCTGCTTCTTGCGGAATAGACCGATCCGGGTCTTGAGAACAGCCAATGGCGTGCGAAATTCGTGGGCGGCATTTTGGGAGAAGCTGCGCTGCATGACAAAGGCCTGGCTCAGCCGCTGGGACAGTTCCTGAAAGGACTGCGCCAGCTGTGTCACCTCGTCCCCGCGGTCCGGGATGGACAGGGGCCGATCCAGGTCCTTGGCAGTCCGATGTTGAATTTGCGTATTCAGGTCCTTCAGCGGCGCAAGAGCATGGCCCACCAGCAGGTAGATCAGCAAAAGTCCCATCGCCAGGATTGCGGCGGTGGCCAGCAGACTTTGGGTGTGGAAGATCCGCTGGGCCTGCTGGATCGCTGGTGCTGCCGGAGCAATGAGCGCGGGCTCCCCATCAATTACGGTGCCGGGAACGGTTTGAGCTGGTTCCAGAGGGACGGCAGTGATGGTGTCCGCCAGTTGGATGGCAGACAGATTGCTGGTCACAGCCAGAGCAGCACAGCACAATGTCAGCAGCAGGGCACACAAGAGTGTGATACGCAGCCGCAGGGAACGAAAGGGTTTCATAGCGTCTCCTTTTCCATCAGGCGATACCCCTGACCGACCTTCGTTTGGATGGGGTCATCACCCAGAGCATCCCGCAACTTTTTCCGCAGGGAGGAGATGTGCATCCGGACCACGTTGCTGAAAGGGTTGGCGTCCGACTCCAGTACATGCTCCATCAGCTCCTCCTGACTGACCCAGCGATCCCGGTGGAGCATTAGGTGCTCCAGGATGGCGAACTCTCTGGGGGTCAGTTCCAGCGCTTTTCCGCCAGCAGAGATAGCGCGGGAGGACATGTCCAGCGTCAGACTACCCACAGTAAGTACCGTGTTTCGGGAGACAAACTCCCGGCGCAGCAGGCTGCGGACCCGAGCCTCCAGTTCCTCCAGGGCAAAGGGCTTGGTGAGATAGTCATCGGCCCCCAGATCCAAACCCGCCACCCGGTCGGACAGCTCTGCCCTGGCCGACAGGATCAGCACCCGCAGCTCCGGGTGTTCCACACGCACAGCCCGCAGCAGGTCCAGCCCATCCATGCCGGGCAGGTTTAGGTCCAAAATCAGCAGATCGAAGGACTCGCTCAGGAGCAGGTCATAGGCCTCTGCGCCGTCATAGCACCGCTCCACTGTGTATTTCTCCAGTTCCAGATCCTCCGCAATGCCGTCGCACAACAGCTTTTCGTCCTCGACCACCAGAATGCGCATGGTTCCTTCCCCCTGTTTTCCAGCTATGCCCTCATTATAGCATGACTGTGTAAATTTAGAGTCAAGAGATAGAAGTTCTTTTCAGAATATCATAATACCATTTGGACAAGAAGGACTGCACTGAGGAGCATACTGTAACGGAATGGAAAGCGTCAAACGATCTGGTTTATTGAAAGACTATACAGGTTCTCTTTTAACTTCAATATCTTCTGTTCGATCGTCTCAATGACAGAGAGGTACACTTCATCCGGACCCCCAGTCGGGTCCTCCAGCCCCCAATCCTCCCGGTGTTTACAGGGCAGCGCGGGACAGGCCACATTGCAGCCCATGGTCACAATGATGTCCACAGGGGGAAGGGCAGAGAGTAGTTTGCTGTATTGGGCCTGCTCCATGTCTACGCCATAGCGCTGCTTCATCAGCCGCACGGCGTCCTGATTGATCTGTGGCTTGGTTTCTGTACCTGCGGAATAGCTCTCAAATACATCAGCGGCCAGCAACTTTCCCAATGCCTCCGCAATCTGGCTGCGGCAGGAGTTGTGGACGCAGAGAAAGGCGACCTTTGGTTTCTGGCTCATGCGTCACCTCCGGATCTTCTGAATCAGCGCCTTGGCTTCCTCTTTTTTCAGCACTTTGCCGTAGGACGCCACCTTGCCATCTATCACCAGCGCCGGGGTAGTCATGACGCCGTAGGCGGCGATCTGTGCAAAATCTGTCACATGGTCGATGGCGGTGTCCATCCCCAGTTCCGCCAGTGCCTCACGGGCGGCCTGCTCCAAAGCGTTGCACTTTGCGCACCCGGAGCCAAGGATCTGGATGCCGCCGGTTGCCTTGACACGCTCTGGCTGTGACACCGCCTCCGGTGTGCAAGCACCACAGTAGCAGGCCGTGGATGCTTCTTTCTTTTTTCTGCTGAACAGTCCCATGTTGATAACCTCCTAAAATTAAATCAGAGTGAATTGGAATGCGTTGAACAGGTAGCCGACAAGGATGATACCGACGGTACAGATGGTGACAAACAGCGCCAGCAGCCTGGGCTTAACTGCCTTGCGGAGCATAATGAGGGAGGGCAGGCTCAGTGTGGTCACCGCCATCATAAAGGACAGGATGGTCCCCAGCTGTGCCCCCTTGGCCAGCAGGGCCTCCGCCACCGGAATCGTGCCGAAAATGTCCGCGTACATAGGAATACCCACCAGCGTAGCAAGGATTACACCAAAGGGGTTGTCACTCCCCAGAATAGTTTCCACCCAGCCTGCCGGAATCCAGTTGTGGATGATCGCCCCGATCCCTACTCCAGCCAGAATATAGGGGAACACTTTTCGAAAGGTGGAGACGACCTGCTCTTTTGCGTACTGCACACGCTCTTGTCTGCTCAAAGTGGGAGATTCTATGTCTACCCTGCTGGCGGTGAGGATGAATCCCTCTACATACCGCTCCATGTGTAGCTTTTCGATGAGCGTTCCGCCTGCCACAGCGATCATCAGCCCCAGTGCCACATAGATGACGGCGACCTTGGCCCCTAAAATGCTCATCAGCAGCACCAGACTGCCCAGATCCACCATGGGGGACGAGATCAAGAAAGAAAAGGTCACGCCCAAAGGAAGCCCCGCGCTGGTAAAGCCCA
Organism: Flintibacter sp.; assembly: GCF_046973065.1. Classification (NCBI taxonomy): domain Bacteria; kingdom Bacillati; phylum Bacillota; class Clostridia; order Eubacteriales; genus Flintibacter; species Flintibacter sp. The sequence continues at coordinate 28,876 of NZ_JBKVXZ010000003.1, forward strand.
TGAACAGCGGAATGGAGGAGCAGGAGCAAAAGGGCGTCACGGTCCCCAGCAGGGCGGAGATCACATTGGCCCACATCCCATGAAAATGGCCTAAGATCTTCTTGCTCCGCTCTGGCGGAAAGTAGCTTTGGATGTAAGAGATCAGGAAAATGAGACAACACAGCAGGACGGTGATCTTCAGGACATCGTAAAGGAAAAATTGCAGACTGCCGCCCAGCCGTCCGCTGAGATCCACACCCAGAGCAGCCAGCCCCCGCCCGATCAACTCATTCAGCCACTTCATCCCTAAAATCTGATCCTGTATCAACTGCCAGATCTCCATAGGAAAACCTCACTTTCTGCCTCAAATGATATATCAAAAAATTTTGATGTTTTAGTCTGAGAGAAACGCCACCTGACAAGATGGCGTTCATTTGCCGCAGGATGCACAGCTCGGCGCCTGCACTCCATCGGGGGTGGTGAGAGCAAGCAGCAGCTGTACGGCACGGTCTCTGCCGGATACGCTCAACCGATAGTGGGTCCATTTGCCCTCCTGTCGGCTGACCACCAGTCCGGAATCGCACAGGATCTTCATGTGATAGGAGAGGCCGGACTGGGTCAGATCCATCGGCTCCTGTAAGACGCAGGCGCATTTTTCTCCGCTGCGCAGTTGCTCCAGAATGGCAAGTCGTTTGGGATCGCACAGGGCTTTGAAAACCTTGGCGTTGTCCTGATGGTTTCCCATTCTCTCACCTCAAATCAAATAATTTTGATATAAGGAGTATAGGTGAGCTCAGCCCTTTTGTCAAGAGGGCTCCATCCGTTTTTCAAACAGAAACATTCCCTCGGAAGGATCTTTTTCCATATAATCATTCGGCATATGATGGTCTGGGAACCGTTCATTAAAAAAGGCAACGATATGGAAGCCGCATCGGTTCACATAGAAATGGATGTTTCTCTTTTCAAAATATGGGGTACAAGTGATCCATACTTTGGTCTCCGGATAACGCACTTCGATTTCCCGCCAGATGGAAGAGCCGATACCTTTGCTTTGTACACCGTGCTTCACGAATAAAAAATCTAGGTGATTTTTCTGCGTGACAGGGTCGATCACCACAATGGCACCGCCCACACGCTCCCCGTCAAGCACCGCATGATAGGCCGCGGCCCCTGCGGTGTTCAAAGAGCAGTCGATATCTTCCTCCGGCAGGATTACCTCATTTGTAGGACCCAACACGTCTTCATACCCCCGCTGAAAGGCCTCCTGCATATCGTATTTGTACAATTCAAGATCGCTGTCTACCACGGGGATCAGAGAAATAGCCATCCAGATGCCTCCTTGCTGTTCCTGACTGTCAGGTAGGAGTATATCAGAGATCGACTGGGAATGCAATTCAAGGTGAATATAGACCGATCACCTATTCCGCCAGCATCTCCAGACAGCCAAAATCAGCAACAGGACCAGTACATCAGCTGCTGGAACAGCGCAAAATATTGCGTGCTGTATTCTGGGAAACAGGACTGGCAGCAGAGTGACCAGAGGCAGCATCAAAAATACCTGCCGCGTGAGGGTCAGCAGGACGGCCAGTATCTCATGCCCGGTGACTTCAAGAACTGTGAGGAATGTGTAGAACAGCCCAACCAGAGGAAAGGTCAGGAAAAGAATCTTCAAAACAGCGGCGCTTTCAGACAGCAGTGCTCCGCTGAGTCCGAAGGGAAGCAGTACCCGTGCGCCTAGAAGGAATACGATAACGACAGCTGTTGTGCCGTAAACTACCGTGCAGGCGATAGTGATCAAAATGGTCTTTCGGTTTTGGCTGCTCTGGCCATGTCCGTCAAAATAGGCAATGATGGTCTGTACCCCCTGGGTAATACCGACCACCGGCATCAATAAGAGTGTATACAGCTTCTGTGCCACATTCCACACAGCCACAGAGGTTGCTGTTCCGTGAAGAAGCAGACTTCGGTTTACAAACAGACCGGTAAAACCGGCCAGCGCCTGGATCATCGTCTGGGCAATCCCCAGGCGGAATAATTCCAAAGCCATTGGTAGGATAGGGGTCCCATGAATGGCGGCTACGGATGGCATATATCCGTGTTTTTGAATCCAGAGGACCGAGAACAGTATACAGCACATCTCGCTGACCAGAGTCCCCCAGGCAAGTCCCACAAAGCCCATGCGGAAGCCAAAGGCAAACAGGGCGTTTCCGGCGATGTTGACCACCACCGCTCCAGCGGTGATCCGCATCTCCGTGTTGGGATCGCCCAGGGCCCGGATGCAGCTGGTCAATGTATACCCCAGGGCGCTGAATACATTGCTCACCAGCTGGATGGTCAGATATTCCCGCGCAAGCACATAGACCTCCCCATGTGCGCCCAGGGAGGTCAGGAGTGGGGCCATGCCCAGAAGAGCCAAGATAGAAACACCGGCACTGACCAGAACCGTGCAGATGAGCCCCGTCAGAAAATACCGGTCCCGCAGGGTCTTATTCTGAAAATGCCGGGCCAGCAGGATGGAGGTCGAAACGGCAAACAGGGCCTGAATTGCGGTGAACAGACTCAGCACTGGAGTGAGCAGACCTAAAGCGGTCAATGCCGCCTGGCTGATCCCTCCAAGATGCCCCGCGAAGGCGGTATCCACCACAGAAGTCAGCACCTCGACTAATAGAGACAATATAGCCGGGATGGAAAAGGCCAAGATCAGGCTATGGATCGGTTTGCTTTCATAGATGGAATTGTTCAAGTTGGGTCACCTCTCTAAAAGAATACCAGAAGGAAGGTGACAGGTAGTGTCATCTTCCTTCTGGTATTTTTAAGGAGCCCTTTCAAGAATACGGTTGCGGTCAAATTCGATCTCCGTTTGGCTGCAAGCTTGAATCTGCTCCACCGGAAAGGTATATGTCTGATTCTGATCGGCGCAGTGTAGATACAGCCCGTCCGGACGAAGGATGTAGTAGAGGGGGGCGACTGTATGGAGATGATCTCCTACTGTGATTTGAAGAAGGACTTCATCATTCAGACCTTCATTGATTCTCTGGCAAACAGCCGTTTGGATGTTGACTGGTTTGGCGAGCAGCTCCAGTTTTAGGTATTCTCTCAGGTCAAATTCCTTGAGAAAGGCCAGTTCCGGTACCAGCAACTCCAGTTTTTTCAGTGCGGATTGCTGCCGTTGCCGCAGGTGGTCAGCCAGATGAAAGGCCAGAATAATGTCCCCGATCTCCTCGGTTGTGAAGAAACTCCGGTCGAAGCGATAGTTCGGTGAGAGGAAGACTCCACCCTCATAGCCAGGCTGTGTCCAGACCGGGACCCCCATGGCAGAGAGCTTGTCCAGATCCCGCAGAATCGTCCGCTGGCTCACCTCGAAACGCTGTGCAAGCACCGCGCAGGTCGTCTTCTTTATATCTAAAAGATAGAGCAGGATCTCCAGCTGTCTACTCTTCATTTCATCATCCTTTCTTCATTTGGCTATATTGTAGCACAAAGTTTGTTTCCTTTCATCAATCCGCCTTGACGGAAAATTTACACCGTATTTGTTATACTCCCTCCTGTTCCATCAGGACAAGGAGGTTTTATTGATGAAATTTTGGACGAAGAAACGGGCGGCGGCTCTGGGTCTGGCCGCTGCCATGACGCTTTCCCTGGCTGCCTGCGGCGAAAAGGCGCCCAGCCTGGAGGAAGTGGAGCAGGCCATCGAAGCAGGCACGCTCACCATGGAGGATGCTCTGGACAAGGGCTGGGTGGACGAGACTTGGGCAGAGAACTACATGGAGGCGCACAGTGTCCCCGCCTCTGATAAAATGGAGGCATACCGGGTGGGCGACTTTACCACGACCACGGTCTCCGGCGAGGAATTTACCCGCGAGCAGGTGGGAGATGTCGTTCTGTTCGCGTTCGTGGACCCGGAAACAGAGGGGGCAGCCTCTTTTTTTGAGGAGATGCAGGCAGCCTTCCCCGATGTGGAAAAGGCGGGGGCTGGGCTGATCCTGTGCGTGAAAGGCGAAGCACAGGCGGAACAGTTTGCTGGAGCACTCTTCCCGGTGATCTTGCTCAACGATTCCCTGAAAAACGCTATGGGCTTCAACAAAGAGACGGTGGAGGACCCGGACCTACCCAATACCGCCTCCTGGTATGTGAACGGCTCCTTTCTCTCTTCCTGGTATGCCACACTGAATAGGGACAGTCTGGTCGCTGACGCGGAGACTTTTGTGAGCATCGCGGAGGAGATGCAGAAAAATACGGAAACAGGAGGGACGGGTATCGTTGAGGGGTCTCTGGGCTGATATGCGAAAAAAGACCATTTGTATGCTTGCAGTAGCCCTGCTGATGATGGGCCTCGGCCTGTGGCGGGGCGAGGGGGCGACGGTCCTCTCCAAGGGGATCAATCTGTGCATGGAGTGTGTGGGCATTGGCTAAGAACAGACATCGCTGGAAGATCCAGCTGGGCGCGACGCTGGCCACCAACCCCTTCTTTCTGAACTTCTTTCAGGGGAAGATCTCTCGTGGAAAGCTGAAGGGGGTCTGCGTCCCTGGACTGAACTGCTACTCCTGTCCGGCTGCGGCGGCCTCCTGTCCCATCGGGGCGGTCCAGGCTGTGATCGGCTCCTCTAAATTTCATTTTGCCTACTATGTAGTGGGTTTCCTGCTGTTCATCGGTGTTCTGCTGGGCCGGGTGGTATGCGGCTTTCTGTGTCCCTTCGGCTGGTTTCAGGAGCTGCTCCATAAGATCCCCACAAAAAAATTCAGCACAAAGCGGTTCCATATCCTTACCTGTCTGAAATATGTGATCCTGGTTCTTTTTGTCATCGTTCTGCCCATGACAGTGGTGAACGAGGTGGGAATGGGGGACCCCTTTTTCTGCAAATACCTCTGTCCGGCCGGGATCCTGGAGGGCGGAATCCCACTGTCGCTGGCCGACGATGGCATCCGGGCCAGTCTGGGCTGGCTCTTCACCTGGAAGAGCTGTATCCTGCTGGGCGTCGTGGTGCTGTCGGTATTCTTCTACCGCCCTTTCTGTAAATGGCTGTGCCCTCTGGGGGCTTTTTACGGGCTGTGCAACAAAGTCTCGGTCTATCGGCTGGAGGTAGATCAAAACAAATGCACCTCCTGCGGCGCGTGCAGCCGGGTGTGTAAAATGGATGTGGACGTGTTCCGCACACCCAACCACGCCGAGTGCATCCGCTGCGGGGACTGCGTGGCCACCTGCCCCCATCAGGCCATCACCAAGACCTTTTCTCTGAAAAAACAAGCGAAAAAGAAGGAGACTGTATGATGAAAAAAGGATCATCTCTGCTGTTGGCATTGCTCATGCTGTTGGCTGCGCTGACAGGCTGTTCCGCCGGGGAGGACAACTCCCTGGTATCCCAAACGCCCTTTCCGGAATTCTCTGAGGTGGACACCGGGGGAAACCCGGTAAGCAGCGACATCTTTGCGGACTACGACGCCACCATCGTCAACTTCTGGAACAACGGCTGCGGCACCTGCATTGAGGAGATGCCGGAGCTGGAGGAGCTGTACCACCAGTTTCAGGAGCAGAATATCAATCTCATCGGCGTAGGCACCGACTCCGGCGAGGGCGAGGAGCAGCTGGAGACCGCCCAAAACATTCTGAAGGAGAAGGGCGTCACCTATGTGAACATCTCCCCGGACCCGGAAGGCGAGTTCTACAAGGACTTTGTCTCCGAGATCTTCAGCTATCCCACCACCTATATCGTGGATGGTGAGGGCAATATCATCGGCGCACCTATTGTTGGGAATGTGAAAAAACAGATCGACACAGTGAATGAGCGGCTGGAGTTGATTTGCCCCTAAAATGGGCGTTTGGAGTCTTTTTCTTTGATTCAGCGACGTATTTCCTGCGTGACCTCAGTATCTCTGAAGAGCGGAGTCTCTGGCGTTTGACCACATAACCAGCCACAGATAGCGGTGGAATGTACGGAACCAGTACGGCTAAAGAGTGACGGAAAGCATATTGAATCAAGAGGAAAACACTAAAAACGAACGAAAAATATTAGAAAAAATATCAAATCGGCGTTGGTAAGGATGAGGTCTCCGGTTCAAATCCGGATAGCAGCTCCAAAGAAAAGTCTTGTAGTTTCAACGACTACAAGGCTTTTTCTTTTCGCTTTTGGAATTGTTTTCCCTTAAATTTTCCCTTTTCAGTTTTTGGAAGGGCATTTTCGGCGCCAAATCCGCAAGCGCCTGCGGATTTCCGGGAAGGGAAAAACGACAACGCTGTCGTTTTTGAGAAGGCCAAATTCGTCAGCGCTGGCGAATTTCAGCGGTGCAAATCGGACAGCGCTGTCTGATTTCCGCAGAGCATGAAAAACGAACGCACATGCGGATTTGATAGAGCGGGACACCGTTGACGGGTTTTCAGTAGACGGTGATCCACAAGAGACAAAAGCGGCCCCGGTGTCCAAATCGGACACAAGGACCGCAGCAGGCCAGGGCCAGAGCCTCCGCCGCGCCGGTGATCTCTCGCCCGGTGCCAAATCGGCAAGCGCTTGCCGATTTGCCGGGACCGCCGCCGCGCTGGCGGTATATCGCTCACGCCACGCAGAGGCGGCGGGTGGTGGTCTCCTTGGTGAACCGCTCCGCCACGTCGGGCAGGGCCTTCCGCAGGGCGGTGGTGTCGATTCTGGAGGAGGTAACGGCCTTCCAGGTGATGTGGTACTCCCCGGCCTGGATGCTGTCCTGGTCTCCCATGGCGGCCTTGATGGCGTCCTTCAGGGCTTCCGCCTCCGCCTGGGCCTCGTCAATCAGGGCTTGGAGCTGGCGCAGCTCCCGGGCCTTGGCTTCCAGTTCGTTGATACTCATACTGTTTTCCTCCTTGTTTCGTCTGGCGGCTGGTTTGGTGCTCTCCGGCTCGTCCCCGGCCTTCACTAAGCAGGCCCGCCCTTGTTTGGGATTGGAGAGATTGTAGAGGGAATACCCGGCTCGTCCCCGGTCCGTCCGTCGCAGCTCTCTTTTCCCTTGCTGTGATTATAGTATAATATACTTGCGCAAATATGTCTATTGACAAAATAAACATACTTGTGCAAATATATTTGTCCAAAAAGTATATTTACACAAGTATATAAATGGATTATAATAAAGCTATAATGGAGGAGGTGCAGATTAAAATAATGCCTCCCCCAGAAAGGAAACAGCGAATATGCCAGTATCAAAAGCGCAGCAGAAGGCAACAAATAAGTATATTTCAAAGGCTTATGACCGGGTGAATTTGACTTTGCCAAAGGGGCAAAAGGATGAAATTCAGGCCCACGCAGCGGCCCAGGGCGAGAGCGTGAACGCTTTTATCAACCGGGCAATCAGTGAGGCCATGGAGCGGGACAAGGCTGACAGAGGACTGCAGGATAGCAAAGAATAAGCCCCAGGCCGGAGGCCCAGGGCTGGGGGTTGACAGTCGGCCCGCAGGGGCCTATAATGAATATAGCAAGGGCGCTGCGACAAGCGGTTAGCCCTCTGGGTTTAAGAGACTATGGAAACCATAGAAACCGTCACCGGCCAGGGTGGCGGTTTCTGCTTTTTACGATGATCGTGACCGTGAAAGGCCCGATATGTAACGTAATCCGCATGAGCCTCACCCCCTTCCGGGTGATGTGGCTAACCGCCTGCCGTTGTGCAGCGCCAAAGCAAGCATAACATGGCCCTGTCGAAAAAGCAAGGCGGAGTTTTCATCCGCCGGAAGATGCTGAAAAGGTCCCGCGTGCCCAAATCGGACACACGGGCCTTGTACTATTTCGCCACGTTCTTGATATATGCCTCCATGCGGTCCGCGCTGGCCTGCTTCATCTGCTTTGTCACGTGGCCGTAAATGTCCAGGGTGAAGGAGGCTGTGGCGTGCCCCAGGTTCTCCTGCACGGTCTTAATATCGTCCCCGGAGCGGATGGCAGCCACGGCATAGGAGTGGCGCAAATCGTGAAAGCGGGCGTCCGGGCGGCCAATCTCCGCCGCCGCGCGTTTGAAAGCCCGGTAGACGATGGAGTTTGTCAGATGGTGGCCCAGCTCGTCCGTGAACACAAAGCCGGAATCCTCCCACAGCTTCCCGGCCCGTAGGCGCTGGGCGGCCTGGGTGGCCCGGTGCTGCTTCAGCAGGGCCATAACAGACGCGGCGGGGGTGATGGTGCGGCCCTTGCTGTTCTTAGGCACGGATATGCGGTAGACACCGCCGCCGGGTTCCCGGTATCGCTGCAGCTGCTTGTTGATGGTAATGGTCCCGGCCTCGAAGTCCACGCACTCCCACATGAGGCCCAGGACTTCCCCCTCACGCATCCCTGTGAACAGTGTGACCGTCAGCAGGGTTTTCATGTCGGAATCCTGGATAGCAGCCAGGAAGGCAGCTATCTGTTCATCATCCAGGGGTGCCAGCTCTTTCTTTTCCTGCCGGGGAAGGGTACAGGCCTCCGTTGGATTGAAGCGCAGGGAGCCAATCAAAACCGCCTGCTGCAAGGCTTTGTGGAGGACGCCGTGGATGTTCTTGATACTCTTGGCGGACATGGGGGCTTTGGTGACGGTGATTTTGCCCTTTTTGTCCTTCCTGCGGATTTCCCGGCCCTCTTTTGCCAGCTTGTTGTAAAAGCTCTGGATGGTCTGGGTGTTGAGGGCTTCCGGGCGGATAGCACCCAGGGCGGGCTTGATGTGTACGCGAATATCTGTTTTGTAGATTTCCAGCGTCCGGGGCTTGACTCCGCCGCAGTAGGTGGCTATCCAGGTGTCCAGCCATTGCCCCAATGTCTGCTTGCTGGGAGCGGTATAGGTGCCGTTGTCAATGGCGGTGGTGGCTGCCTTCAGCTTCTGGGCAACTTCCTTTTGGGTTTTGCCGGTAATGGAGCGCTGCACCTGCTTCCCGGTGCCGGGGTCGGCGCCCTCCGTATAGCGGGCTTCCCAGTATTCGTATTTCTTCCCGTTTCGGGTGACGGTTTTCTTTCTGATCGTGCCGGTGCCGTTTGCGGACCGCCTTGCCATGGTGAAAAATCTCCTTTCTTTTTGCGGCCCGGTATGCTATCATAAAAGGGCATACAGAGCCTATGTTAGTCCGTGGGTGTCTGTTTATGCTACCCGTCCAGGGGTCCAGCCTGGGCGGGCTTTTTATTCATCCTCGGATGTAGGATTGTCTGTTGCACGTAATCCGGCGATGAAGGCATCGTTGCAACTCTTACCTTCTTTTATGGCATCTCCAAATGCTTTCCATTTTTTTAATTCGTATTTTTCGCGTTTGGTTTCTCTGTCTACTGCAAGTTTTAATAAATTTGTTGCGTTGAATTTGACATAAGCGGAAACATTATCACGGAGCTGTTCATATTCCTCTTTGGTGATTTGTCCCATTCCGATATCCCCACTAAAGTAAATTCGGGAAGAATATCCAGGCCAGGCTTGAAGCTGAAATCCAAGGGAGCGCAATACACGCTTAAAATCAACATCAAGAGGGGTTACATCTTCTGCGTTTTCAGTCAAGCCCAAAAGCCAATCGGCAGAAGTGTTTAAGGCTCTTGCAAGATCGTCTAGCTTTTTAAGAGGAATATTTTTTATGCTGCCAGTTTCATACCTTTGCAATGTTGATTTACTCATATCTGCCGCATCAGCAACAGCTTGAAGGCTTAAATTCAAGTCAATTCGACGTTGTTTAATACGTGCTGCAATATCATTTAACATTTGTTCCGATTGCATGAAATTCCCTCCTTTGCACTTAGTGGTATCATCATAACCCGAACGGCCCAAATAATCAACAACTTTTTCGAAAAATGTTGCATATTTGGGTTGACATGAACCGAAAGCAATGATACTATACGGTTATCCCAAAAATGCAACGAAAGGAGGGCGCGAAATGGAAGCAAATAAAATTAGAGCGAAGATAAAGGAACATGGACTGAATCAGAATTCCGTTGCAGAAAAGATTGGAATTTCAGCAAATTCACTTAGTAGAAAACTTTGCGGGAAGCAAGATTTTACTTTGACAGAGGTGGTTGCTCTGTGTGAAGTTTTGAAAATAGAAAATCCACAAGAAGTTTTTTTAAACTAAAAATCCCAAATACGCAACATATGGAGGCGAAAAAATGGAATTCAGCATGATCGCGGCAATCAAGGATGCTGGAGAAGGCTTCATTGCCCCGGCAGTCACGCAGTTTTCACGCACAGAGACGGCCAGGACGAAGGAGGCGCAGCAGCTTCTTAACGCCGCCCTTGCTCCGCTGAGTGTGGAACGGGCGGAAGAGGTATCCGGCGCGGCGGAGGAAATGGCGGACGCCTATGCGGAGTTGGGATTTCAAAACGGGTTCCGCTGCGCTGTCCGCCTGATGACGGAAAGCCTGTGTACATGAAAATGTGTCCAATTCGGACACACAAATAACCTCCGCCGCGCGGCGGAGGTACACGAAAGGATGGAAAACATGGAGAAAATCGCTATTTCAGTCCCAGAGGCGGCGGAGATGCTGGGTATGTGCCCGAAAAGCGTCTATCAGCTCACGCGGCGGGCGGATTTCCCTGCTTTCAAGACCGGGAACCGCACCATCATTTCCGTGGAAGGCCTGCGGGCCTGGGTACTTAAACAGGCCACGGGAGAGGAGGCGGCAGTATGAAGGAGGAGCTGACCGAGTACGGGCGGGACTTCGTGGAGAAGCGGATGGTGGAGCTGTCCCGCTATGCCGCGAAACAGGACCGGCTAATCTTCGCTTATGAGGATGCGGCGGTTTCCTTTGCCAACTTCGGACCGTTTGACCCCAGGGGCGTTGAAGTGTTCCGGCAGAAGATGGAGGCGGACAAGCCGTGGGGCTTCTTCATTGGCGGCAAGGGCTGTCCGCAGGAGCTGCAAGGGCAGGACAGGGAGAACGCGGCGAAAGCGCTGGGCCAGTCTTTCCCGGCGGATGTGCTGCAAACGGCGGCGGAGATCGCCGTGAAGGTCAAGACATCCGCCGCGGCGGAGGTATCTACGAAAGGAGCGGTAGAGCATGGTTGAAAAGAAAGGCGCGTTTGTTGACGCCGAAGAAGTCCCCGGCGTGGCGGTCCTGGATGGCAAGGCATACGGAGAAGCAGGCGGCAAGCTGTTCCCTGTGGCGGGCGTCCTCCGTCGCGGCGGAGGTTATATCCAGGTGCTGGATATTCCACAGGTGGAAGAACGGCCCAGCAGGAAGGCGGCGGGAGGCGAAGTGAGCTATGGCTGAAAGGGCAAGGAGCGCTTATTGGTCGGCGGACGATGCGAGCGCAAAAATTGCTATGGCGCGGTCTGTTCTGCGCGGCGTGCAGACAAGCGTGGAGTATAACTTTTTTGACGCCGATTACGGCAAGTATCAGTGCATCATCAAGGAGAACGCCGGGGACATTCAGGTAATGCTTCACGTCATTCATGACCTGCTTAGTAAAGCAGAGGATGCGCTTAAAGAGATCACCGGGAACACGCAGGACAACAGCGTAGAAAGGACGTGCGCATGAGTGAGGCCCAGGCGCGGCGGCTGGCTGCCATGCTGACGGAGCGGCAACGGCGGGATATGCTGCTTTTGGCGGCAGTCCTCCAGGCGGAGAACGGACCGCAGCAGGAAAAAACAGCAGAAAAATAAGCACAATTAGCCTTGCCGGAGACGGCAGGGCTAAACGTGCTTTTACGGAGGAGAGGGCCGGACATGGTAAATGAGGCGTTCATAACGGAGATACAGAGCGGGAACCGGGAACATCTGGAGGAGCTGTGGGACAGTGTGCGGCCCTTTGTGGAACGGCAGGCCCGCCGCCGGGTAAGAGCCTGCCAGAACGGCGGGGCATATTGCGGCACCGAAGTGGAAGACCTGATACAAGATGGATTCCTGGCCTTTCTCCGCGCGGCGGAGACGTACCAGGGCGGCGGGCGAATGACGTTCCTTGGTTGGCTGGATTTGCACTTGAAAAACGCCTTTAACGAGGCCCTTGGCGTCCGCAGGGTGCGGGACTACCGGGAGCCTATACGGTGGGCGGTGAGCCTTTCACAGCCTCTTGGAGACGCAGACAGCGATACAATAGGGGACCTGTTGGCGGAAAAATACAGCGTCGTTGACCGCATGGAAAATGCGATATGGATGCAGCAGCTCCGCCGCGCGGTAAATGAATCCCTTGCGAAGCTGCCGGTAGAATGGAGGCGCATCATGGTGCGCCGGTACTGGATGGGACAGACCTTGCAGCAGATCGCGGCGGCAGAGGGGAAATCACATCAAGCAATTTCGGCAAAAGAGAACAGTGCGTTGCGGAGAATGAGAAAACGGGACGTCGGCGGACGGCTGGCGGAGTTTGCCTGTCAGTTTTAGTGGCGGGCATGATTACAGGGGGCAGAAATGGCAAAACGGAAAAAGACCATCATAGCCGGGCAGATCGTAAAGACTATCATTTACACGGCCCCGGAGCCGTTGGACGGCAAACGCGCCAGGGCAGAGAAGTCCCGCATGACCTCCGCTGCGCAGAAGGCAATGAACGATAAAGCAGCCCGTGGGCGTCTGGAAATGCTGCTGGCGGCCAATTTCACCGGGCGGGACCTGTTTGTAACACTGACATACCGGGATGAGGACCTTCCACAAAACCGGGCCGCAGCGGTGAAGCTGCTGCGGGGATTCATCAAAGCGTTCCGGGCGCACAGAAAAGCTAGGGACCAGGAATTGAAATACATATACACCACGGAAGAAAAGCACGGGGAGGCCCGCTTGCACCACCATCTTGTTATCAACGGGACCGGGGCCGATATGGAGATCATACGGAGCTTGTGGCCCTATGGTGATGTGGTGGATATGGAATATGTGGGACAGCGGGATTTTGAAACGCTGGCCCTATACCTGACGAAGGAGAGCGTTTCCGGGCGGCCTGTGGGGGCGCAGATGTGGACGGCAAGCCGGAATATGAAAAAGCCGGTGGTGAAGTCCTCCTATGTGCCGAATGATACCATGCTGGCCGTGCCGGTTGGGTGCCATATCATAGAGCGGGAAGAGCGGGTAACAGAGTTCGGAAGCTACTGCTATATCAAATACAAGATGCCGCTGCACTGGAACAGCGGTCCGGCATGGAGACCGGAAGGGGAAAAACAAGGCAACTTTGACGCCTTGTTACTTGCTTGTAATTAGATATAACTTTAGGAATGGGGGTAGAGAAAAGGGCGGAAACCGCTTGAAAAGGAAGCGGAGGTGCCCTAACATGAAATCACAAGGGGCTTTTTCGCGCGAGGCGCACGTGCGGGAGGGCTGTCCAGGAAAGGAGCTGTTTTCCATGAACGGAAGAGCTGTTGTTTTATGCAAGTCCACGCCGTCCGGCGTGTTTGTCCCGTGCCCGGTGTGCAGGTCCGGGAAGCTCATGCGGCTGTACCCGGAGACTGCGGCGGCGTGTGTGTCGCTGTATTGCCGCAAATGCAAGCGGGAGAGCGTGGTTGACATCCAGGCGGGGGATAAGTTTGACCGCGTGACGCTGCGGAAAGTCGGGGCGTGAAATCGTAAGGGACGCGGTGGGGTATCCCCCCCTGTGCCTGGGGGAGGATCTGCTTGCCTTCCAGGACCGAGGGGGCAGGCATTTCCGACGGCGGCGGATATGGCGGAGGGGGTTCACAGGCGCACGCACGGGCGGAATACCGGGCGCGCATGGCGCGTGTGTGACGTGATCGCAAACGCCGCGCCTGCGCAAAGCGGGGCCGCAATTCGGCATAAAAACCGGGTAAAAAATCGCGTCGGGCGCAGCGGAAGTGGCGGTACGCTTGGGCGCACGGGTACCTGTGTCCGCATGCGCGTGGATTCCTTGCACCCCGCCCCCCGGGTCAAAAAGTTTTGACTGAATTGCTCAAGACCGCATGCCCCCATTCATGCAAGATTTTTTCCCCACGGCGGAGCGTGAAAGGGACCCCCGGCCCCCAAAAAGCCGAAAGGGCGGATGGCGCCCAATCGCAATGGGTCCAGGACAAAGCAGAAAGCCTTGCGCCCGTGCGGTGCCGTGTGCGTGTGCGGGGGAGACCCCCAGGCAGAATAACGCTGGGCGGAAAACATGCAAGGGGCCCCAGGTCCATACATGCGACAGCGCTGCCACATTGACGCCGCGCATGGGGGTCAGACGTTCGCAAAAACGGCCATAAATTGCGGGAGTTTTTGCGTGTGTTTCATGGCTGGAAGCTACGCCCGCGCCGGAGCGCGCAGGAGTGCCTGCCTGGGCGTGTGTGCCCGCGTATTCCTTGCCCCGCCCCCCCAGGGCAAGAAAGTTTTGGGCGCTACTGCGTAAGACCGCGTGCCACCTCGTATAAAAGAAAAAATCCCGCATCAAGATTTCAGACACAGGAGCGCCGCGGGAGGCCCGCAGCGGCTCCGCCGCGTTGCAGGGTGCTTTGGTATATATCCAGTGTCAAAGGCCAGGAAAGGGGCGAAAAATTTCCCTTGCTTTTTCCCTTAACGCGATTCCTGACGATGGGGACAAGATACCATGTAATACCACGGAGGCGTTGAAACACAGGGCTAAACGGAGCGGAAAACCACGCTGGAAAACGGCTTTGAGCAATTCGAATCCGCCCAGCAGCTCCACGAAAACCGCTCTTTTCAGTAGAAAAGGGCGGTTTTACTTTATTTTTCATGACTTTTTGGCTTGCTTGGAATTTTGGATTAGGGCTTTGACCACAGAACAAGCCACAGACAGAAAAAATCAGTGCTCCGGCGGGATCGAACCGCCGGAGCATTGTGCTTTTCAGCCCGTCTTTGCCTTCCTTGCGGCGATTTCCTGCTTCATCTCCTGGATCAGCTGGGCCAGCTTTTCCTCACACTCTTCCTATGTTTTGGCATATACATTCCGAGCCATGCGCTTTCCATTGACAACGGGAGAGTATCGGCCTTCCCAGAGGTTTTCGCTGATCTGGCTGACACAGCCGGTGCCGGGCTTGCGGCGCTGGCCCTTGTAGGGCTGGAAGGTGGAGGGCGGCGGGTTTCTTGGCACCGTGTCAACTTCTTGGGCGGCTTCGCTTTTGACAATTCCACGGTCTATCTTAGCGGCGGCGGTCCGCTGCATCTCGTCGGTCACATGGGCATAGATGTTCAGCGTGGTACTGCTGGACACATGGCCAATGATGGTCGAAAGAGTCTTGACGTCCATACCGTGCTCCAGGGAAGCGGTGGCGAAGGTGTGGCGCAGATCGTGGAAGCGGAGTCGCTTGCAGTCGGCACGTTTCAGCACAGTGGACAGCCGCTTTCGTACTGCTGCGGGGTCCATGGGGGAGTCCTCTTTGACTGGAGATGGGAACATCCACCGGGAGGTTGGAGTGGTCTGGTAGGCTTTGAGCACATTCAGGACTGGGGGGGGGAGGAGCACAGTCCTCTGGCACGCTTTGGTTTTGGGCGGAGATACCACCAGTTCCCCTCGCGCACGGTGGACCTGCCGTTCCACTTGGAGCGCTCCCGTTTTAAGATTCAGGTCATTCCACTGGAGGGCGCAGATCTCACCCCGGCGCAGACCGGTGGATAACTCTAAGAGCAGAAGCTCATAGCAGCCATCCTCTCTGGCCTGGATCAGTAAACCGCTGGATCTCCATCGGTGTCATCACTTTCATTTCTCTTGGCTTGGCAGAGGGAAGCTTGTATCCCTCCGAAAAATTTCGGAAGATCGGGTTTTCCTCCACGACCTTGTCCAGAGCGGCGTGGAGGGTAGTATGGATGCCTCGGACCGTTTGGTCGGAGAGACCTTCACCGTAGAGCTCGGTGTGTATCAGCTGGCCGCCCTTTTTGAGGGATACATAAAATTCCTGGATGTCTGCAGGGGTCAGTTTGTCCAGCTGGGTACCGCCAAAGGCTGGTATGGTATGCTGATAAATCCGTCGTTCATAGGACGGTTGGGTGTTGGGGCGGAGGTTCGGTTTCTTGTACCCTTGATACCAGAGGTCCAGCCAGTCCGCCAACAAGATTCCGGGTTTAGGTTGGTCCGGCACAAGCTCTTTCGGCGTTTTCCGGAGTTGTGCCAGCTTTGCCGCGCATTCCGGCTTGGTTTTGGCGAGGACATTTTTGGTCACCGGCAGGCCCATGTCATCGTAGCCCACTACATACCGGCCTTCCCAACCACCGTCTTTTCTCGGGTGGAGACTGCCATCACCGCGGTTTCTGCGCTTTGCCATGGGGCCATCTCCTCTCCCAAGTAGTCGGTCAGGCAGCCGCCGACGATTTTGGTGGCTTTCCGGTACATATCTGTGGTCGTGTGGGTGTAGGTGTCCACTGTGAAACTGGCTTTGGTGTGGCCCAGGATTCCGGACAGTGTTTTGGCGTCCACTCCATTCGCCAGCGCGTAGGTGGCAAAGGTGTGCCTGAGATCATGAAAACGAAGGTCGGGCAGATCGTTTTCTGTCAGGATCGCTTTCAACTGTCGGTATGCAGCGCTGGGGGTCATGGGTGCTTTGAGTTTGGGTGGATTGGGAAAGATCCATACAGAATAAGCAATGTCATTAAGTTAAGCGCTTTCCGATAAAAGAGTGCAGAAAGCAGCAACTTATTTCGCGCAATTTTGCGAAAAACGCTAAAAAAGCGAAAGTTAAGAACCGGGGTATTCGCCCCGGTTCTTAGCTTAATAACATTAACTGTAATAGAGCTCTCTTTTTTTACTGGGGCAGTCCAGTCATCTGACTCGTCCCGATCTGCTTATTTTTCGGAGGCCTTCCCTGCCGCGGCCGACTGGCGATTACGAAAACTCTCTATATTTGATAGATGGAGCTGCATCATATGAGCGGCAAGTGCTGAGTCGTGGTCAGCGATGGCATCCACGATGGCCAAATGCTCGTTTATCGTCGTTGGCAGGCATCCCATAGCAAATATGCTTTCGGTGAGGTTCTTATATGCATTCCGGATGGAATTGAACATGACGATGAGAAGCTCATTGTGAGTCATCTTCATCAGGTAGGCATGAAATTCAAAATCATACTGTGAAAGAGCGACGGAGTCCTCTGGGACTTCCTCCATTTTTTTTAGGATCTCTCTTAAGCGTGTGACGTTCTTTTCCGTTGCACGCTTTGCAGCCAATTGGATAGCCCCTATTTCGAATATCTGGCGATACTCGGCGATGTTTTTCACATCGGTCTGCTTAGCGATTGCCTCAAAGTTCATCGCATTCTGGTAAATATCCAAGTCATTTACATATGTCCCAGCTTTGCTGCGGGAGATCAGCTTCAAGGTCTCCAGGGGCGAATAGGCTTCCCGGAGGCTGCTGCGGCCGATATTCAGCTTCTTGCAAAGCTCATTTTCATTAGGGAATACATAGCCTGGAGGAAGCTCACCGCTGATGATAGCATCTCGGATACGCCGAAAGATCACATCGGAAATATTACGGCGTTCACTGGCAACCAGGTCATCCAAGAAAGTCAGCTGCTGTAGTGCGGATGTATTTTTATCGTTTGGAAGTGGCATTGAGTAATAAGTCTCCTTAAAAATAATTTGTAGGTTGCGGCATCTATTCAGATATAGTGCTTGTCTTTCCATATTTTATTTAATTTTCAAATGGAAGTCAATGCTTCCTCCGAAAAAATATGACATCAGACAAGAAGGCTCAAAAGGGAGAAATTTAGCAGTCGATAAAGCATAAAATTTTGCAGATCGCATATTTGCTGTTTGGCACATGATATCAAAACAGTAATTATAGCATGGAAAAATGTTCGGTTTAACAAATTTTGAAGCCAATTTTGTACGAGTTAGCACAATTGACAAACATGTATGACTTTGCTATCATTTATGTAGGATGTAGGACAACATAGATGGTGCGCAATCCTAACATTATTATACTATTACACAAGGAGGACAAGACAATGACGAACCAAGTGCCTAAGACTGATGGACGCGGCTTCCCTTCTGGTGCCTACTTGAACCAGAACCACCCTATGGATCGAACTCAGTGGTTGGAGGATACCTTCCCTGAGTGGGGAAGCTTCTTGAATCGGGAGATCGAGGGCTATGAAGTGCCCAAGGGACAGGTCAGCCTCTGGTGGTGCGGCGGTCCCTCCTGGGTCTTGAAGACCGATGAAGGCGGCATCTTTATGATCGACCAGTACTGCGGTCCCTCCATGTATACGGAGCTGTACTACTGCGGTGTGTGCAAGCAGGCCGGTGCTGACAGCATCAACTGGATCCGCCTCAATCCTCAGGTGATCGATCCTTGGAAGTTCAACCATATCGATGGCATTTTCTGCACCCATGCCCACCAGGATCACTGCGACCTGTACGCTGTGAAGGCCATGACGGCCACCACCGACGCTCCGTTCTATGCACCTCCCGTAGCAGTGAAGAAGCTGCAGGGCTTCGGCGTTCCCGATGACCGCATCGTGGTCGCCAAAGTCGGCGAGTCCGTCAAGGTGAAGGGCGCTGAGGTGGACTTCCTGATCTGCTACGATCAGACCGCCATCAAGACCGGCGAAGGCGATGTGCTGCTGCCCTTCGAGGAAGCTGCCTACTGCTACCTGTTCAAGACCAGCGCGGGCAACATTCTCTTCATGGGCGATACCTGGTATCATGACGGCTATGTGGCAGTTGCCCAGAAGTATAACATCGATGTGGCAATCTTCGATATGGGCTGCAACGCTCCCGGCGCTACCGATAAGATGACTCCGTATGACTGTGCCCGCGTTGGCCAGACTCTGAAGGCCAAGCTGCTGATTCCCGATCACTATGACAACTGGGCCAACACCGCCGGCGACCCTGAGCTGCTGGTGAACCAGTTTACTCGCATCGTCAGCGAGAACACCCCCGAGATCAAGACCATGATCATGCGTTGCGGGGGCCGCTTCAACTATCCCGCTGACAAGGATAAAGGTCGTTACCGCTATCCCGACGGGAGTGAGAATTACGACTTCAGCAAGTCCACTTTTGCCAAGAAATGATCCCCGCTTCGGCGGTCATAAAAAAAGAAAAGGGAGAAAGAACTTGAAAAAATTTACAGCTCTTGCTCTGGCACTGGTCCTTAGTCTTTCCCTCTCCTCCTGCGGCAACAACGGCACGTCTTCCGATGATAACTCCGGCAGCAACTCCGGTGACTCTGCCGGCAAAAAGCAAACCATCAACCTGGTCATCGGCGCGGGCCACACTGTAGGCTCCATGGAATACCTGGACAGCCTGGATAACTTCTTCAAGCCTGAGGTCGCCAAGCGCGTTTCCGAGAACACCGATTATGAGATCGAGTGGACGGATGCTTACGGCACCGTGGCCGGCCTGTCCGAAACAGTGACCGCCACGCAGGATGGCCTGCTGGATCTGTGCGTTATCACTGTCTCCCCTGTTTCCGGCCAGCTTCCCTATCATCAGTACAGCATCTACCTCCCCTTCTGCACTGGTGACAACGCC
Source organism: Flintibacter sp. (assembly GCF_046973065.1). Lineage (NCBI taxonomy): Bacteria > Bacillati > Bacillota > Clostridia > Eubacteriales > Flintibacter > Flintibacter sp. The sequence goes on from NZ_JBKVXZ010000003.1 coordinate 48,132, forward strand.
CTGCTCCAGAAGGTGTCCGACCAGCTGTATGAGGAGTTCTCTGATGAGCTGGTGACCTCCTTCGAGACCCAGTACAACCAGAAGCTGTTGGCTAAGATGGTTCTGGACTCCTATGAGATATTTTCCTCCACTCCCATCGAGAAGTTCTCTGACTTGAGCGGCAAGAAGATTGGAGGCTCCGGCCGTAACCTGCTGTGGCTGGAGAACACCGGCGCTGTTGGCATCCAGTCCAACATGGGCGATGGATACACCTCCCTGCAGACCGGCCTGATCAGCGGCCAGTTCGCTGCTCCTCACTGGGCTGTGAAGGCAAACTATCAGGACATCTGCAAATACGCGACGGACATCGGTCTGGATTCTACCATGGGCGAGTTGCTGACCGTGAACCTGACGAAGTGGAACTCTCTCCCCACTGAGGTGCAGGACATCATCCTGGAAGTCAGCAAGGAGCTGGAGCAGTATCACTTGGAGTACACCAACGAGTGCCGTTCCAAGGCATACGATACTTTTGTGGAGGCCGGCGGTACCATCGTGACGATGAGTGATGAAGAGAAGGCTGCCTGGCTGAACGCCCTGCCCAATATCCCCGATACCGCTACCGAGCTTGGCCCCACTGGTTTGAAGATTCTGGAACGCTATGTGGAGCTGCTGAAGGAAAACGGTGTTAACATTCCCCGCGACTGGCAGTTCAATTATTGATCTCAAAATAGCTGAATCTGACTGGCCGCATATAGCGGGGAATGTCTAAAAGCGCCGCAGGCTTGGCTCATTGAGCATAGGTCAAGTCTGCGGCTTTTTTCCTCTCTGTATAAGAAAAGAAAGGGATGAAAAAATTTACCATGAAAATGTTGAAGTCAATCAATAATGCTCTGATACTCATTTCAAAATTCTTATGTCTGCTGGGCGGCATCATGCTGATCGCCATGATGCTGATTACCTCTGTGGACGTGGGTCTGCGCACCTTTCTCCATTCTGCCTTTAACGGCGCTTCCGTGATCGTCCGTAACTTGCTGGTAGTCGCCATGTTTCTGGGACTGCCCTATGTGACTTTCGTAGCAGGCCATACCCGGTCTGAATTCTTGTATGCGCGGGCTTCCTCCAAAACGAAGCTCATTCTGGACCTAATCGCCGAAGGTATCGGCACCGTACTGTTCCTGTTCATGGCCTACGCTATGATCAAGCCGACTCTCCAATCCTTTGCGACCAATCAGTTTGACTCCGAGGGCACGTTCCTGATGCCCATGGGCCCCTTCTATGTTTTGACACTGTTCGGCGCATGGTTCACATTCTATGCGGCGATTTACAACTTTATTAAGCTGATCGTGAAAGCTGTGAAAAAGGAGGGCGAGAAGGAATGAACACTAGCATTATTATTGCTCTGGTCACCGTTGCATTGCTGTTCGTCTGCGTGTTTGCTGGTGTCCACATTTCGTTTACCCTGATGTCCCTGAGCTTTGTGGGACTATTTTTGGTTACCAGCAATCTTTCTACGGCCCTGAGCGTGCTCTCGACCACCGCATTCAACGCTATCCGCACATATACATACTGTGTGATCCCCCTCTTCATGCTCATGGGCACCATCATGGCAGTCTCTGGTTCGGCTGGCGACTTGTTTAAGTGGGCCCACAAGATGCTGGAGAAGGTCCCCGGCGGCCTGGCTGCCGCCACCGTTATCGGCAACGCTGTGTTCGCGGCCGTGACCGGCGTCAGCGTGGCCTCTGCCACCGTGTTCAGCCAGGTAGCTATCCCCGAGATGCGCAAGTATAAGTATGACTCGAACTTTGCGACAGGTATCGTCTGCGGTTCATCCAATCTGGGCATGATCATCCCGCCCAGCCTGTTCTTTATCGTTTACGGTACTGTGGCACAGGTGTCCATCGGCCAGCTGTTCGTTGGCGGTGTTCTGCCTGGTATCCTGATGGCCACCATCTTCATCATCTATACATCGATCTATGGCACCAGACATCCCGCTGCCATCGGCCTGGATCCTGTGACCCGCAAGCCTCTCTATGAGGACCCTGATCCCAAGGGCAAGCTGGAGTCCACCCTGCGTGCACTGCCCATTGTGCTCTTGATCATCGTAGTGCTGGGCGGCATCTGGGGCGGCTATGTTACCCCCACGGAAGCCAGCGCTATCGGCTGCTTGGGTGCCTTCATCATCGCCCTGTGCAAGCGTTCCCTGACCTGGAAGAGCACCGGTTCCATCCTGCTGGATACCAGCAAGGGCAGCGCCGGCATCCTCATGCTGTTGGTCTCCGCCCAGATGTACAGCCGCCTGCTGAGCGTCAGCGGCGCTGTGAAGTGGGTCTCTACCAGCATCCTCAGTGCCAATCTCCCCAACTGGGCCCTCATCGGCGTGTTCCTGCTGCTGGTCCTGGCTCTGGGCTGCGTCATCGACGGCAACTCCATCATCCTGCTGACAACCCCCATTATCCAGCCGGTGATCCAGGCCATGGGCTACAACCAAGTCTGGTGGGGCGTTATCCTGGTGATGGCCGTCTGCATTGGCCAGATCACGCCGCCCTTCGGCACCATCGTGTTCGCCTGCAAAGGTGTTCTGGGCGACATTGTGGATGTGGCTACCATCTTTAAGCATGCGCTCCCCTACATCGTCCTGATGCTGTTGACCATTGCCATCTGCATGATTTTCCCCCAGATTATCCTGTTCCTGCCCAATATGATGATGTCTTAAAGCGGCCTGCGGCGTCCGGGTAGGTCAACTGCTCCGGGCGCTGCACTATATTTAATGTTAAAAAATGAAAGGACTTATCGGCAATGCAGAAAAAATACTATGTGGGCGATCATGTGGTGACCACCCATCACACGGCTTTTTTCGTAGCAGATCTCGAGGAGAGCGTACAGCTCTATCAGGAGACCTTTGGCTTTGAGGTGCTGTATTACGGTGTGGTAGAAGTGGCCCATGAGCGGCTGGCTATGTTGCGGCTGGGCAATTTCACCTTGGAGCTTCTTTGGGTCCCCACCCACACCCCCGAAGAGCTCCGGGAAAAGTATCTGCAGGTAGACCACCACTTTGCCATCCTGGTGGACGATATCCACGCGGTGAAGGAGAAGCTGCTGAAGCATCCCAAGGTGACCTGTGAGGAAGCCGAAATCCGCAGCGTGCCCAATCTGGGCGATATGGACCTGTTGGTGACCTTCTTCCGGGGGATCAACGGCGAGCGGTTCGAGATCATGCAGAATATCAAGGAACAGAATTAAGGTTTGGGGCTACAGAAAGACTAACTATTAAAAGTCAAGCCTGAAATGAATGGATTAGCAAAAAATTTTAGACGGTTCAAAAAGAGTATAGCAAAGCTGACGTCCGTTTGGACGCCTGCTTAAACTTATGCAAGAGAAAAGATTAAGCGACGCTGTTGTACGGTTGCCGGGATTTCTCCATGGCATAGATCAACCGAACCAACTTTTTGGCGGCGTGGGAAAGTGCGACGTTGTAATGCTTGCCTTCTGCCCGTTTTTTAGCCAGGTAGGCCTCGAAGGTTGAATCCCAAAGGCAGACATATTTAGTTGCGTTGTAAAGAGCGTAGCGCAAGTATTTGGAGCCTCGCTTCTCCATGTGTGAGTACGTGCCAGACAGCGAAAGCTGCCCAGATTGATAAGTAGACGGCGACATGCCGGCATAAGCAAGAATCTTATCCGGTGAATCGAAACGCGAGAAATCGCCAATCTCAGCCAGGATCATAGCGCCCATGCGGAAACCAATTCCGGGGATAGTTGTAATGGGAGACTGCATTTCTTCCATTATGGTCTGGATGGCGGATTCAATGTCCTCGATCTCGGTATTCAGTTCCCGGATCAGGCGGATCGTATGCTGCAATTCAAGAGACTTGGCAGGCATAACAGAGCCAACAGAACATCTGGCGGCATCCCGAAGTTCCGTGGCCATATCTCGTCCGTAGCGGCCTTTGGATGCATCGTTTAAGAGTGCCTTTAGGTGAGTTAGATGAGCTCTGGCAATCTGTTTGGCCCCAGGAAACTCGCTGAGAAGGGCATACACGGAAGCCATATGAAGTGTTGGAACCAGCTTTTCCAACTCAGGAAACAGAATGGTGACCAATCGGGAAACTGACTGCTTCAGCTTTGCTCGCTCCTTTACTTTGTCGAACCTGTATCTTGTGAGTGATTTTAGTTCTTCGTTGTGGTATGCTGTGTCTGTGTAGGACTTGAGGTCCACATCAGACATGAGCATAGCTGCAATGGTTCGCGCATCGACACGGTCTGTCTTCGTTTTGCGGAGGCTGAGGCTCTTTCGGTAAAGGTTGGTGTGCAGAGGATTGATAACAAAGGTGTGCAGACCTTTGTCAAGCAGAAATCCGAGAATGTTGTAGCTGTAATGTCCAGTTGCCTCAAGTCCTACTTTTATTTTATCTTCCGGACGGGCACAGCGATGAATGGTCTGCAGAAGGGTGTCAAATCCCTCTGCATTGTTTGAAATGGTGAATACATCTGCCAGGACTTCGCCTTCCGAGCTGAGGATGAAGCAGTCGTGCTTGTCCTTAGCAACGTCAATACCCACACAAATCATGAAAATACCCCCAGTATGTTTACTTGATGCTGGTTCCACAGGGCTCTTTACGCTTGTAACCTTGTTTCACATAAACCGTCTGGCGGTATCTAACTGATTAACAAACTGGTAAAGGGCTGTGGTTGGAGCCTTTCGTGAACCGTCATGCGGTAGGAGAACGCAACCAATCCACAGCATCCCTTATAGTGTAGCACAGCCCTTGGAGAGGGGCTCTAATAACTACTACTCTATAATACAAGGAGATAGTTAAGGGATGGAACGCAGCAAGAAAATCTTGACCGGAAATGAAAACCAGTATTATCGTGCGACTTTAAAGGCCATGGGCTTTACTACGGAGGACCTAAAACGGCCGGTGATCGGTATCGCCAACGCTTGGAGCGAGTGCGTCCCCGGTCACTATAACCTGCGTCAGGTGGCCCAACGGGTGAAGGACGGTATTTACCGGGCCGGAGGTACGCCTATTGAATTTGGCGTGCTGGGTGGATGCGATGGCATGGCGAACGGCCATGTCGGGATGCATTATATTCTGCCGTCCCGGGAATTGGTAGCCAGTTCTATCGAGAGCATGGCACAGATCAACCAGTTTGACGGCTTGGTGCTGCTTGGCTCCTGTGACAAGATCGTACCGGGGATGCTGATGGCTGCCGCAGGGTTGGACATCCCCTGCATCTTCCTGCCTGGTGGCCCCATGGAGGGCGGCATGGTCTTTGACGGCCGTCAGTCGGATCAGACCACTGCCACGGAAGCCTACGGAATGCTTTCCGCCGGCAAGATTACGGAACAAGAGTATCAGGCTCTGGAGGATACAGCCTGCCCTGGCTGCGGCTCTTGCTCTTATCTGGGGACTGCCAACACCATGTGTAGTCTGGCGGAAGCCTTGGGCATGACTCTGCCGGACGGCGCCAATGCCCCGGCTGCATCTGCTCACCGGTCCCAACTGGGCGAAGAGACCGGCATGAAGATCGTGGAACTGGTCGAGCGGGATATTACAGTACGAAAAGTCATCACACCGGGTTCAATCCGCAACGCCATCAAGGCTTGCCTTGCAATGAGCGGCTCCACCAATGCGGTGATGCATCTGACAGCCGTTGCTCACGAAGCGGAGCTGGACATTGATGTACTGCAGCTATTTGACAACCTCTCTAACTCTACTCCACAGATTGCGAAAATGAACCCAGCCTGCAAATACAACATGATAGATTTCTATCATGACGGCGGGATGCCCAGACTGCTGGAAAATCTTCAGTCCCTGTTGGAAACGGATGTAATGACCGTTACGGGGAAAACGCTGGCGGAAAACATCGCGGAGCACAGGTATCGTTATCCCGCCACGGGTCTGGTAAACCACACACTGGATGACCCCTTCGGCTATAGCGGCGGTGTAGCAGTGCTGCGAGGCAACTTGGCCCCCAGCACAGGCATCACAAAACCTGGTGCATTTGACAAGAGCCTACATCACTTTGAGGGCGAAGCCATCTGCTTCGACTGCGAGGAAGATGCTGAAGAGGCTATTCTGGCAGGCGAAGTGCATGAAGGGCATGTGGTTGTGATCCGTTACGAGGGGCCTAAGGGTGGCCCGGGTATGCGGGAAATGTATAAGGCCATGAAATATCTCTATGGCCGCGGCTTGGCATTGTCCACTGCCTTGATCACCGATGGGCGCTTCTCCGGTACGAATAATGGCTGCTTCGTAGGCCACATTTCCCCCGAAGCCTCTGAGGGAGGACCCATTGCTCTGGTCCGGGACGGGGACCGGATCGTGATCAACGTGGAACAGCGCTCTTTGAACGTGCTGGTCAGTGATGAAGAGCTGGCCGCCCGAAAGGCTGCGTGGAAGGCGCCGGAGCCCAAATTCACCCGGGGTTGGCTGGGCCTCTACTGCAAATTGGCAGGTTCGGGGGCAGAAGGTGCCGTGCTGGATATGAAAAAGCTGAAAGAGCTGTAACGCATAGAAAGGCTGATTTTAAGGACGATAGATATGAAGAAGAAAATCGTGATCATGGACGGCAATGAGGCGGCGGCATATGTATCCTATGCTTTTACCGAGGTGGCTGGCATCTTCCCAATCACCCCATCCTCTCCCATGGCGGAACATGTGGATGCCTGGGCGGCTAACGGTAAAAAGAACCTCTTCGGCCAGCCGGTACAGGTGGTGGAGATGCAGTCCGAGGGTGGGGCGGCCGGTACGGTCCATGGTTCCCTGCAGGCCGGTGCCCTGACCACTACTTACACCGCCTCCCAGGGGTTGCTGCTGATGATCCCTAATATGTATAAGATCGCCGGCGAGATGCTGCCAGGTGTGTTCCATGTGTCTGCCCGCACCCTTAGCTCCCATGCACTGTCCATTTTCGGTGACCACAGTGATGTCATGGGCGTCCGCCAGACAGGCTTTTCCCTGCTGGCCGCCTCCACCCCTCAGGAGGTCATGGATCTGGGGGCTGTGGCGCACCTGTCCGCTATCCACTGCCGGATGCCCTTCCTCCATTTCTTTGACGGTTTCCGCACCTCCCATGAGATCCAGAAGATCGAGGCGTGGGACTATGAGGATCTCCGCCCTTTGGTGGACATGGACGCCCTGCGGGCTTTCCGCAAGCACTCCTTGAATCCGGAACATCCTGTCACCCGCGGCACCACCGTAAACCCTGACATCTTTTTTCAGTGCCGTGAGGCCTGCAACCAGAAGGTCGAGGCCATTCCCGCCGCTGTGGAACACTACATGGCTGAGGTCAGCAAGCTCACTGGCCGGAAATACAAACTCTTCAATTACTATGGTGCCTCGGACGCTGAACGGGTCATCATCCTCATGGGTTCCGCAGCCGAGACCGCCAAGGAAGCTGTGGACTACCTGATGGCCAAGGGCGAGAAGGTCGGCCTCATCAATGTTCATCTGTACCGTCCCTTCTCTGCTGAGCATTTCCTGGCCGCCGTGCCAGCTGCCTGCAAGCGTATGGCAGTGCTGGACCGCACCAAGGAGCCCGGTGCTATAGGAGAGCCCCTGTATCAGGACATCTGCTCGACCTACAAGAGCAGAGGCCTAGACATGGAAATCGTAGGCGGCCGCTACGGCCTCAGTTCCAAAGACACCACCCCCGGCCAGATTATTGACGTGTTCGAAAACCTGAAAGCAGGGATCCCCAAGAACGCTTTTACCATAGGCATCGTAGACGATGTGACTCACACCTCCCTGCCTGTGACCTGCGACATCGACACCTCTCCCGTCGGTCAGACCAGCGCTGAGTTCTGGGGTATGGGCTCCGACGGCACTGTGGGTGCCAACAAAAACTCCATCAAGATCATCGGCCATGCGACGGACCTCTATTGCCAGGCTTATTTCGTCTATGACTCCAAGAAATCCGGCGGCCTGACCCAGAGCCATCTCCGCTTCGGCAAGTCCCCCATCCGTTCTCCCTATCTGATCCAGTCTGCGGACTTTGTGGCTTGCCATACTCCGTCCTATGTGGATAAGTACGATATGGTGAAGAACTTGAAAGAAAGCGGCACCTTCCTGTTGAACTGCAGCTGGAGTGATGCAGAGCTGGAGGCACACCTCCCCGCCTCTATGAGACGGGCACTGGCGGAAAAGAATGCTGCCTTCTACACCATTGATGCCACCTCCATCGCCCGGGAGTTGGGCCTTGGCAACCGTACCAACACCATCCTTCAGGCTGCATTTTTCAAGCTCTCTGCTGTGATTCCCGTAGAGCAGGCTGTCTCCGAGATGCAGGAGGCCATCTACAGGACCTACTTCAAGAAAAAGGGCCAGGCCGTTGTGGACATGAATAATGCCTCCATCGAAAAGGGCCTCAATGGGGTACACAAGGTGGAGATCCCCGCTGCGTGGCTCACTGCAGAGGATACCCCCATCCAGAAAAATAAGCCCGCTTTCATCCAGGAGGTGGTGGACGTGATGAACCGCCAGGAGGGCAACAGCCTGCCAGTGTCCACCATGATGAAATTTGGCCTGGAGGACGGCACCTGGCCCGCCGGCACCTCAAAGTTTGAAAAGCGGGGCGCCGCTGTAGATGTGCCGGAATGGGACGCCGCCAAGTGTCTTCAGTGCAACCAGTGCTCTTTGGTCTGCCCCCACGCCGCCATTCGTCCCATCCTGTTGAACGAGGACGAAGAGGCTGTTAAGCCCATCGGCTTTAACACTGTTCCCGCCAAGGGTATGAACGGCAAGTACACTTACCGGCTTCAGGTGTCTCCCTATGACTGCACCGGCTGCGGCAGCTGTGTGAACGTGTGCCTGGCCAAGGATACCGCCATCACGATGAAGCCTTTGGACAGCCAGCTTAAGGAAACGGAGAACTGGACCTATGCTATGGATAAGGTGTCCATCAAGAAGGATGCTATCAGCAATAAGAACGTGAAGGCGTCCCAGTTCGCCAAGCCCTACTTTGAGTTCTCCGGTGCCTGTGCAGGCTGCGGCCAGACACCTTATATCAAGCTGGTGAGTCAGTTGTTCGGTGACCGTATGTATGTGGCCAACGCCTCCGGCTGCTCCTCCGCTTACGGTGGCTCTACCCCTTCCTCTCCCTACTGCACCGACTGTAAAGGGCATGGCCCTGCCTGGGCTATGAGTCTGTTCGAGGACAATGCCGAATATGCTTATGGCTTCCTGCTGGGACAGCACGCTATCCGCCATCAGCTGGAACTGAACGTCTCTGCTCTGGCGGAACAGAACATCGTCAAGACTGCCTGTGAGGATTATCTGGAGCGGGCTAATGATCCCGAAGCCTCACGCGCCGTCAGCGACGCACTGTTGGAAGCCATTGCGGATAACAACAGTGATGAGGCTGTGTTCATTCGTAACAACAAGGAATATCTCACCAAGAAGAGCGTGTGGGCCTTCGGCGGTGACGGCTGGGCTTATGATATCGGCTACGGCGGTCTGGACCATGTTCTAGCTTCCGGCAAAGACATCAACATCTTGGTCCTTGATACCGAAGTATATTCCAATACCGGCGGTCAGGCATCCAAGTCCACTGCGGCCAGCGCCATCGCTAAGTTCGCCGCTGGCGGCAAGGAGACCAAGAAGAAAGACCTGGGCCTGATGGCTATGAACTACGGCTATGTGTATGTAGCCCAAGTGGCTATGGGCGCTGATCCCACTCAGACCTTAAAGGCCATCCGGGAAGCCGAAGCTTATCCTGGCCCTTCCCTCGTCATCTGCTATTGTCCCTGCATCGAGCATGGTCCCAAGGCAGGTATGGGCCTGAGCCAATTGGAGGAGAAGAAAGCCGTGGAGGCCGGTTACTGGCACTTGTACCGTTACAACCCCGCCTTGAAGGAAGAGGGTAAAAATCCCTTCATTCTGGATTCAAAGGCCCCCACCGGTGACTTTCAGCGGTTCCTCATGGGCGAAAACCGCTACGCATCCTTGAAGCTCTCCTTTCCTGAAAGGGCAGAGCGCCTGTACAGAAAGGCGGAGAGCGATGCTAAGGAACGTCTGGAAAGCTACCGCCATCTCAGCCGGCAGTAAGTTCTAAACACGCTTAACTCTTCATTCATATCTCAATATATGGGGTCCGGCTTTGCCGGGCTCCTATATTGTTACAAAAAAGAAGCCCTGCGGGGTATTGCTTTCCTGCAAATGGATGTCCCTGATGCGTAAAAAAGACGGATTTATCCATCATTCCAGATGCGAATACCGGCCATACCGTCGCCTTGCAGATGTTTTTCGCCATATCGGAACATCCCTCTACCACCGCTTCAGAGATTGGCAAAGCCTTAATGGACCGCCTTGAGATTGAGAACCAGGTGCAGATCCAAGGCGTGGATCATGCAGGGATCCCCTGCCGGAGACAATTGTCTTGTATAACATCAATTTGGACAATTCTGATGGAGAAGGTGGATATTGCTTTTTAACTATCCAGCCCAGAAGCCCTTAAGTCCAGCGGCAGATAACTTGGCAGAAACCTACGATGCCGCTGGGTGATGGCAGTTTGATGCAAAAACGAAGGAAGTTTAACGGAACGGTGTGGTAAGGTGGTGGACAGAAAACAGCAAAGGAATGTCCCGATATGTCTTCTATCCAAAACAATCCTACTGATTACACCGACATCCCTGAACGGAAATGCTATGTTGCGTCCCGGAAAGGCCAAAAGCGGTGCAGCCTGCGTCTCGTTGCGCTTCTCTGGCTGTGCTGTTGGAGTACACCTAGGCAGCGCAGATATCAAAGGCTAATGATGCCGGTTTACCAATACCGTCAGGCGGCAGTACTGGAGAGGGATGCAGCATCACCCCTGGCCTTCCGGCGTTTCCGGGTGCAGGCGCCAACTCTGATGGAGAAACCGCAGAGAATTGGAAGCTGATTCCGGTAAATGGGGAGAAGCCACTGCCTGAGGATTTTTCTGTTCCGGAACTGATGAAACTGAAAAATGGTCAGAGTATCAATAGCGGGACTTATCCACATCCAGAAAATGATGGACGCAACCCGGGCGGCGGGGTACAGGCCCCTGATCTGCTCCCCTTGCCGTAGCTGGGACAAGCAGGCCGAACTGCTTCAAAGGAAGATTTACTCATATCTGGATCAGGGATATACTTAAGCAGAGACGGAAAGGCAGCCGCCGTTTTGGGTGGCACGACCCGATACCAGAGAACATCAGGCTGGGCTGGCGGTGGACATTGTGTATCAGAGCTATCAGTTGCTGGATAAGAAGCAGGAGGACACGCCTGTCCAGCAGTAGCTCATGGCCGGCTCTGCAGAATACAGCTTGATTCTCTGCTATCCCACCGAGAAAAGTGAGATCACTGGCATCAGCTATGAGCATTGGCATTACCGCTATGTAGGTCTGGATGCCTCCGGGGAAATCGCCGAGCAGAGCATTTATCTGGAGGAGTATCTCGCGTTGGACTTTGCACGGTAGGACGATACGGACTTCTGGCGATGCGACTGCTGGTGTTGCTGATCTTGCTTGCGGCAGTGATTTGACTCACTAAGCATTAGGAACGCAGAAAACTGAATAATGCGCTGGCCTCCGATCGCATGGAGAGCTTTAAGGTGACGGAGCAGGCCGAGCAGGACTGTATCCATCCGTGCAGCGGCGAAGTCTCCGTTGCAGATCTGGTCAGGGAGATCCTAAGCCAACCGGCAGAGGGGACTGATGCCATCTGCTCCAGTCACTCCGAGAGACGCATCCTGCACTTCTCAGTGAGATCCACACCCTGATAGGCGGTGATGTTTTGCCGGAGTTTGGCGGTCAGTTCTTTTGGCATATAGGCGTGGATGTAGCGGAAGATGGGATCGCTGTTCTCCTTGTGGCCGATGACGATGTGCCCCTCCCGGCGGCCGTGCTTTTGCTTGCGTACCATGCCGTCTCCGGATGGCCTGCGCATCGCCATTTCTTTTTCACCTCCGAGGTTTTATCTTTGATTGGCATCGCAGGACTTGCGCGGGCTACCGGGCGCTGGGCGCAGTTCTACCAGATTGCTGTCGTCCCCGTCCAGCGCCTCCAGGATCAGTCGCGTCCCCGGACGGAAGCCCAGGATGAAATTCTCCAGAGCCAGAGTACTGCCGATCTCGTTCCCTGCGTTGATGAGCCGCAGCAACAGACTGTGGCTTCGCCCTCCAGCAGTTTGGTGAGCTGTTCCTCACACTCCCGAGACTGTTCCATCACTTTCATCAGGGAAGCTCTGGAACGGACTTGGCAGTCGTATGGCATGATGCTCCCGTAGTACAGGTCTTCAGGTGTTTCTTGTATGGTGTGCTACCTCCTTGTCAGCAACACACCATACCACAGAAATGGAAAATAGCCACAGGAGCCACGTTTTATTGTCAGAACATTATCCGATTAAACATGGTAACGACCAGGTTTGGAAAGAAGGCACAGTTTGGATTCTATCTGCTGGGCCAGGTCATCATGGTTGCGTTCAATGTTATCCTGATCGTCTATGGTGCCCGTTTGTCGCTCCAAAACCTTTCCGTCATGTCCCCAGCCATGAAGATCCCCATCGGCATTGCATATGCGGGAATACCGGTAGGCGCGCTGGTTGTACTGTTTTTCCTGGGGGTTGACACCTGGAAAAAGACACAGGCGTATCGTGGCGACAAGAATGACTAAAGAAAGAGGGAGGTAATATACGGCCATGCCAGTATCTGCAATTCTGCTCATCAGTTTTTTTGCACTGCTGATTTTCAATGTCCCCGTTGGATATTCGCTCGGCTGCTCGGCATTGATTACCATTTTGCTTGCGATGGATCTGCCGATGGAAATTATTGCGCAGAGATTTTTTGTTACCTTTGATTCCTTTACGATGATGGCAATTCCGCTGTTCATGTTGGCAGGATCGTTGATGAACGGCAGTGGCATCAGTGAGAGAATTATTACGCTTGCGGACCGGGGAGTCGGTCATATTCGTGGCGGATTGGCCCAGGGAAATATTCTTGCCAGTATGTTGTTCGCTGGTATTTCCGGTTCGGCTGCCGCCGATGCCTCTGGTTTGGGCTCCGTGCTGATCCCGGCCATGCGTAAACGGGGTTATGATGATGATTTTTCCGTAGTGGTAACAGCGGCATCTTCCACCATTGGCCCGATTATCCCCCCCAGCATCATGTTTATTTTGTTTGCGTCCATTGCCAGCTTGTCTGTGGGACAGCTGTTCATTGCGGGTCTGCTCCCTGGAATTATCGTCGGCCTGTCCCAGATGATCACCACCTATTTCATTGCAAAAAAGAGAAATTATCCCGTCAGTGAGCGGACGACGATCTCTAAGTTCTGTGCTGCCTTGGTGAATACGCTGGACGCACTTGTTATGCCGGTTATCATTGTTGGCGGCGTTCTCACGGGCATTTTCACGGCTACCGAGTCCGGTGCAGTGGCGGTGTTGTATGCGTTGGCTGTTGGTATCATCAGAAAGGAATTGACCTTTAAAAAGTTCTGGGCTGCGGTTTATGACGCGGCCATTACGACGGGATCCATGATGCTTATTATCGCGTCTGCTTCCGTGTTTAGCTGGATTCTTACCATTGATCAGTTCCCCATTCGCGTCGTCAATTTCATGCTTTCCATCAGCACGGATAAAGCTGTTGTTACAGTTTTGATTTTGGTGCTGCTGCTCATTGTGGGTATGTTCATTGACGGTACATCCGCACTGATCATTTTAGTCCCCATCTTGTTCCCGCTGGCGGCAAGCTATGGATTTGACCCCATTCATTTCGGCACATTTATGGTTGTGTCCCTGTTGATCGGCGGCATTACTCCGCCGGTAGGAATCCTCCTTTACATTTGTTGCGGAATCGCAAAGATTGAAGTGAAGGATACATTCCGAATGTTGACGCCGTATTTGATTACTTATATTATAGTGGCCCTGCTGATAGGATTTGTACCGCAGTTCTCGACATTGATTCCGAATCTAATTTACGGATAACAGAGATTTGATTGGTGGAATATACTGTGCGTAATGCTATCTGGTGAATCTGCTGCTTATTACTTATATTCCCCAAATTTGCCTCTGGCTTCCCAGCTTTATGGAATAATGAGTTGTACAAACGGAGGAACGAAGTTCCTCCGTTTTCATTGAGGGGCTTTGCCGGTACGGGCTATGCCATCCGGTATGAGATTTTCCGGGGAGAATGCCCTCAGCCCCATATTGACCGTCTGGTGGAAAGGGCAAAGGCCGAGAAATCTACTGTAGTTGTGGGAATCAGCGGCGACAAGATCCTGGATACAGCCAAGGATGTGGCGTATTATGCGGGATTGCCAGTGGACATCATTCCCACGGTGGCTTCTACAGATTCCCCCTGTAGCTCCTTGAGCGTGATTTACCAAGATAACGGTGAATTTGACAGATATCTTTTTTGGACCGCTGTGCGGATATGGTGTTGGTGGACACAGATGTGATTGCGAAAGCACTTGCCAAGCCACTGATGGCAGAAATGGGCGACACCATAGCGACCTATTTTGAAGCACGTGCCTGCAGAGCCCCCTGCAGAGGCAATCAAGTGGCAGGGAAGCCGGCGCTGGCTGTAGGTCTTGCGACCATGTGCTGGCAGTGTCTGCAAAAAGAGGGAAAAGCGGCAAAGGAAGCAGTAGACGCTGGTATGTGCAATGCGTCGTTGAAGACCATTTTCGAGATAAATACCTGTGCAACACGTTCCTGATTGAAAAGATTAGGCACTAAGAAGAAAAGAATGCTTTCAGCGAGAGCATCCAAGTCAATCGGAATTCTATTCTTTATTTGAATTGAGGCTGCTTAAAATTCCAATTTTTAAACCTTATGGCCTATTCGGAAAGGGGGCCCGCGTCGCATGAGAAAAATTGATTTGGAGCGCCGTCTCTCTGGAAAGGACATTCTGCGCACCGTCAAAAGAAGTCCTGTTGCCATTGCCGTACTGGTTTTGCTGGCAGTATTTCCTTATCTTTGCAGCAACATTTATCTGATGAATGTTGTGATAGAAGTGTTCTTTTTCGCCGCATTAGGGGTGGCCTGGAACGTGTTGGGCGGTCTGGCCAAGCAGATCTCTTGGGCCTCCGCATGCTTTTTTACCATCGGCGCCTACGCCGGCATCATGATGTATCTGAGCGTGAAACTGTCCCCCTGGATCAGCATGTTTATCGGTATTATCGCCGCGTGTCTGTTCGCGCTGGTCATCGGAGCGCCTTGCTTCCGCCTGCGCGGTGTGTTCTTCTCCATTGCGACGATCTCCTGCACCACCATTCTCCGCCAGTGCCTCATCGTTTTTAAAAATGTTACCGGCGGGTCTGTCGGCCTCAATTTTGGAATCCGGAAAAACTACAGTCTTTGGATGCTCACCTTCAAGTCCAAAATTGACTTCTACTATATCGCGCTGATTTGGATGCTGATTTGTGTCGCCATCTTCGTGTTTGTGAAGCGCTCTCGACTGGGATACTATCTCCGCGCTGTGCGGGAGGATGAGGACGCCGCGTCCTCTCTGGGGATTGTCCCCTCCAGTTTGAAAACGAAAGCATTTCTCATCAGTACCTCCATGATGTCGGTCACTGGAACGCTTTATGTGTTTCGTCTCGGCTATGTGGACCCCAACGCCCTGTGCGCCCACGACATTTCTGTGAAAATTGGCCTGATTGCAATTCTGGGAGGCATGGGGACCACCTGGGGGCCAGTACTGGGTGCCTTCATCATCATTCCGCTGCTGGAGCTATGCAATTATTATTTGCAGGACTTCGCCGGCGGCGGCGCAGGATACGCCCTCTATGGCTTGTTGATCGTGCTGATTGTGTTGCTGCGTCCCTCCGGATTGATCACGCTGGCGGATGTGATTCGTGAGAAGCTGGCCAAGCGGAAGGCTGCCAGGGCTGTAAAAGGAGTTTAAATCATGAACAAATTGCTGCAAATTCAGGACTTGGACAAGTCTTTTGCGGGAGTTCACGCAATTAATCACCTGAGCTTTGACGTATATGAGGGCGAAATTCTGGCGCTGATTGGCCCCAACGGCTGCGGAAAATCTACCTGCGTCAATCTGATTTCCGGCGTATATATTCAGGATAGCGGAAAAATTGTCTTCGACAACGAGCATGAGCTCTATAGGCAAAAGATTCAAGAGCGCGCTAGGATGGGGGTCGGCCGCACCTTCCAATCCCCAAAGCCCTTCACCAACCTGACGGTGCGGGACAGTGTTCTGACCATAGCGCTGTTGTACAACAAAACGTGGAAGAAGGCAGAGGAGAAGACAGATGAGATGCTAGAATTCCTGGATTTGGCGTCCTACGCCCAGATTCTCTCCGGCAAGCTTCCCATTGAAAAGAGAAAGTGGCTGGACATGGCCCGCGTCATGGTGACGGATCCAAAGCTGCTGATGCTGGACGAGTGTCTGGCCGGCCTGACGCCTTCCGAGATGGATAACAGCCTATCCATTGTGAAGCGTATTAACCAACGGGGAATCACAATTTTGTTCATTGAGCATGTGATTTCCGCAGTGATGCAGCTATGCGACCGGATTGTCGTGATGAATGAAGGGCATCTCCTGACGGAAGGCGACCCCAAAACGGTAATGGCCAATCCGGATGTCATTCGCGCCTATTTGGGAGGGGACTATGGGTATGCTTAAAATGGACAAGATCTGCGCGGGCTACGGCGATCTAAAGGTTTTGTTCGACGTCAGCCTGGAGATCAACGAGGGCGAGGTTGTCGCCCTGGTTGGATCCAACGGCGCGGGAAAGACGACGCTACTGCGCACCATATCCGGTGAAGTCATTCCAACCTCGGGCAGCATCAATTGGATGGGGCAGGAGCTAACGGAAATGCCGGAGAATAAACGGGCGATAAACGGAATTGCCCATATCCCCCAGGGACGCGGCATTTTGGCAAGTCTTTCAATTAAGGACAATCTGTTGCTGGGAACCTATACAAAGCGCACAAAGCCCCGCCGGGGAGAGCTGCTGGAAAAAGTTTTACAGATGTTTCCTATCTTGAAAGAACGGCTGAATTTCCCCGCCGGCTCCCTCTCCGGTGGCCAGCAGCAGATGCTGGCCATCGCCCGGGCCATGATGATGGCCCCAAAGTTGCTGATCTTGGATGAACCCTCTCTGGGCCTCGCCCCCGTGGTGGTGGATGATGTGTACCGGACGCTGGACATTATGAAACGAGAGGGTTCGTCAATGCTCGTCATTGAGCAGAACCTCACAAAGGCACTGTCGATTTCGGACCGCGGCTATGTTCTCGAGACCGGGCATATGCAAATGACAGGCCCCAGTAGGGAATTGCTCAACAACAAGGATATTCAGAGGGCGTACCTGGGCATTTGAGTGCGCATCGTTTGATATTTACTAAAGGTGTGATTGTATGGAGAACATTGCATATGCACTGACAAAGAAGCAAGAACTTACCCCTCTGGAGCGGCCGGTCCCCAAGGCCGGCCCCGGAGAAGTGGCGATTCGCGTCTGCTATGTGGGCGTCTGCGGCTCCGATGCGCATTTCTTTGAATCCGGATTCCGGGGAGAAACGCCGATTCCCATGCCCTTTGTGTTAGGTCACGAGTGCTCCGGTGTGATTGTGGGGGTAGGTGACGGCGTCACGGACCGGAGAGTGGGCGACAGGGTTACCATTGAACCCCAGATAACCTGTGGGAAATGTAGGATGTGCAAGTCAGGTCGCTACAACATGTGTGAGCATGTGCGGTTCCCGTCGGTTCCGCCCTATGATGGCTTTTTACAAAACTATATTTCGTTTCCGGCTGATTTGACCTTTTTGCTGCCGTCCTCCTGCTCCATGCGGCTTGGGACACTGGTGGAACCCCTGTGCGTCGGAGCCGAGGCCGCCGAGGTTGGCGACGTCTGTGTGGGCAAGACGGTGGTAATTCTGGGCGCGGGCTGTATCGGCCTGACGACGCTGCTCCTCTGCAGGGCACGGGGGGCGGCTAGGGTTATCCTGTCCGACTTGTTTCAAAGCCGGCTGGACAAGGCCATGGAGATGGGCGCGGACGGTGTCGTGCTGGGCGGCCGCCCGGAGTCGGTGGAGGAGATTCGCGCCCTCCTGGGCGGAGCCGGCGCGGACGTCGTGTTTGAAACAGCTGGCAGTCCCAAAACTGCCTCCATGACCGTGGATGTGCTGGCCAGGGGCGGAAAAATTGTCATGGTGGGCAATGTTCCAGGAAAAACACCCATTGAGTTCATGAAACTTATGTACTTGGGCGGTGGAATTGACACAATTTACCGGTATCGAAATCATTACGAGATGGTCATTGACCTTCTGGCGAGGAATGTGATTCCCGCAGAAAAGATTATCTCCCATGTCTTCCCCTTCACACGGTCGCAAGAGGCGTTTGAAACTGCCATCGGACAAAAGGACAAGGTATCCAAGGTGTTGATTGAGGTCGCCAGCGAAGGTGTCGAAATATGAATTGCCTATTTATTGGGACGATTTCCAAGGACCTTCTCATGCTGGTGAAAGAACCACCGAAGAGTGACCGGCGCATCGAGGCAGTGAAGATCCAGAAGTCCTGCGGTGGTCCGGCGGCCACGGCGGCCAATGCGTTTGCGGGGCTGGGGGGCACTGCTGGGCTTATCACGGCGATCGGAGCGGACGCGAATGGGCAATTTGTGCGGGGGGAGGCGGAGCGGATCGCTGGGAAGCGGCTTCAGCTCTTTACAAAGGAACAGGGGGTTACCAGTTTCAGTACCATTCAGGTGGAAGAGGATGGAAAGCGATGTATCACCCATTTCGGCGGGTGTATCGATGGGGTGCGGGCGGTGGAGCTGGAAGCCGAGCTCCTGGCCTGGGCGGAGATGATTCATTTGGCGGGACTAAAAGATGGACAGATGCTGGAATTGGCGGGATATTGCCGATCGCACAGTCGGGCCAAGCTCTCGGTGGACGGTGGGAACCTTGGCGGAGACATCTTGCTAGAGCTGTCGGGCTTTGTGGACATTTTGGCCCCGGACCACAAGACTGTGAGGGACAGACTCGGCCTTGGGCCTGAAGAGGCATGTGAGAAGTTCGTGGAGAACGGAACCGCGTTGGCATGCGTTACGATGGGGGAGCAGGGGCTCACTGCCCGGCAGGGCGGCCAGACCGTCCGTATCCCCGCCTGCCGCGTGCCGGTTGTGGATACCACCGGTGCTGGAGATAATTTTCATGGGGCTTTGCTATATGCCTTGTCTAAGGGTCAGGGATTGCGCGACGCACTCTCCTTTGCCAGCTCGTATTCCGCCCTCACCTGTACGGCGCTTGGCGGACAGACGGCGTCTCCATCCCTGGAGGCCACCCTGACGCTGATGAGAGAGACCTATAACATTTGATGGATGAGGAGGCGCGCACACGATGCCGCTTGTAAGCTTGAAAGAGGTCCTGGACTGGGCTGAGGCGCATAACGCTGCCGTGCCGGCGTTCAACATCGATAACATCGACATTGCACAATCCCTCATGCTGGCTGCGGAGGAGGAGCAAAAGCCCGTCATTCTTGCGGTGGGGCAGGGGGCCATCCGGGTCGGCCGGCTGGATCTTCTGGCCTCCGTTGTAAAAACGCTGGCCGCAAGATCCGCTCTGCCAGTTGTTCTGCACCTGGACCACGGCGCCAGCTTTGAGCAAACCGTTGCCTGCATCCGGGCTGGGTTTACCTCTGTCATGTTCGACGGGTCTTCGCTTCCGCTGCGGGAAAATATTGAGCAGACTCGACTGGTTATCAAGGCTGCCCACGCAGTAGGTGTCAGCGTGGAGGCGGAACTGGGAGCGATTCCCGGGGCAGAGGACGGGATTGTCGGAAATGGTCCTGCAAAGGTCAGTGTCGCGGAGGTGGAGGCATTTATCAACGGCGTCGATGTGGATGCCCTGGCGGTCTCCATCGGCAATGCGCATGGTCTCTATAAGTCGGAGCCAAAGCTGGACTTTGAACTGCTGCAGAGCATTCGGAAGCTGAAGGCCCAAGTCCCCCATCTGGTTCTCCACGGAGGGTCTGGCCTGCAGGATAAGGTGGTCCGGTCTGCCATCCAGGAGGGTGTCCGCAAAATCAATGTTGCGACAGAGATACGCCTGGCATATTTAGAGGGCCTGCGCGCCACGATGGATTCCAGAGACATCTATACCTATATATCCGTTGCCAGAAGCTTCGTTATGAATGTCGCAAAGGCTAAAATTCAACTTTTTACAGCCGAAGAGAATTGAGCTGACAAGGAGGGAGAGGAACGTGAAAGCACTGGTTTATTAGGGCCCCTGGACCATGCCCGTGGAGGAGATCCCCGAGCCGGAGCCGGTTGAGGGCGAAGTCAAAATACGCGTGAAATACTGCGGCATCTGCGGCAGTGATATCCATGGATTTACAGGAGCCTCGGGCCGGAAAATCCCGCCCATGATCATGGGGCACGAATTCAGCGGCACCGTGGTGTCCGTGGGCCCTGGCGTGAACCGGATAAAGCCCGGGATGCGTGTTTCGGTCCTACCCTATTCCGCGTGCGGAAAGTGTGGCCTCTGTGAGGCGGGCTTTCCCAATATCTGTCCCAACCGCAGTAATTTGGGCGTATTGGACGTAAATGGCGCGTTTACGCAGTTCATCTGCGTACCAGAAAAACTGTGCTACATTCTGCCGGACGCAGTGTCCTTTGAGGCCGGCGCGATGTTGGAGCCCATGGCCGTGGCCCACCACGCGGTCGCCGCCGCAAGGCCTCTCGCGGGCAAGCATGTGCTGCTTGTCGGTGCTGGCGCCATCGGACAGTTGATTTTGAAGCTATTGGTCCTAGAAAATCCCGCCTCCATTCTTGTCAGCGATGTTTCATCGGAAAATCTGGACAGGGCTCGCGAAAATGGCGCGACAGCGGTAATGAATCCTTTAAAGGACAAACATGAGGAGGTTTTGCGGGCCGTTGGAATTTCAGACGGCGTGGACGTGTCCATTGAGGCGGTTGGCGTCACCCCCACCGCGCAGATGTCCGTGGACTGCGTGAAGAACTGCGGACGTGTCATCTGGGTGGGCAACGCGGACCAGATGGTTTCCATCAATATGCAAAATGTCGTCACGCGGGAACTTCACCTCCGGGGGAGCTATGCCTTTACAGATGAGGACTTTTCCGCCTGCTTGAAAATTCTCACCTCCGGTGGAGTCGACCCGATGGACCTTGTTACGGCCAGAATCGACTTTTGGAAAGTAACGTCCATGATAACCGCCATGGCAAGGCGCGAGACCCGGCAGGTAAAGGTCTTGGTGGAGATCGAAGACTCCATTACAAAGGGCTGAGCTTGGGGAGAGGGGAGACATATCGTGAAAATTTCGTGTTTGCCTGTTTCTATTTTCAAGGATATCTGCTCTGACAGAATGGACTTGGTGGATTGGGCCGGAGTGGCAAAGGAGATTGGCTACGACGGTATCGACATCAGCAGCATGTTTCTGAAAAACCGCACCCCCACCTATCTTGCCAAGCTGAGACAGGGGTTAGCGGATGTGGGATTGCCTGTCATTATGATGACGACTTATCCGGATTTTACCCATCCAGACGCTATTCAGCGGGAGCGAGAGCTTTTATACCTTCAGAGCGATGTGGCGCTGTGCTCTGAGCTGGGTGCTCGCTATCTCCGTATTCTGGCGGGCCAGGCCCACCCTACAGTGGACACCGGGGCGTGTGTAGACTGGGTGTCGGACGCCTTTCACGCCGTGGACGCCTACGCGAAGCACTTTGATGTGAGCCTTGTCTTTGAAAACCACGGGAAGCCGGGCGCCTGGGACAACGTGGACTTTACCTATGATCCCCAAAATTTTTTGCGGATTTGCGATCGTATTCGGGATACGAATATTCGGATAAATTTCGATACTGGTAATATCACCGCCCATGGCGAGGACCCCATGGAGATTTTGCCCAAGGTATTGGACCGGGTGGAAACGATTCATGTCACGGACATGCGGCATAGAGGCTCCTTTTCCCCGACTGCCATCGGCAGTGGCGTGACGCCGAACCGCGCCGTGTTTCAATATTTGAAGGCCAATGGCTTTGACGGCTGGCTGTGCATTGAGGAGGCCAGCGGACGTGGATTCGCAGGTGTCCGGGACGCCTATGAATATGTAAAGACCCTCTGGGACGAGGTATAAATTCAAAGAAAGCGGGTCGATTGTATGAAAGCACTGGTCCTCACGGATTATTTCAAATTTGAATACAAGGATATGCCTCCGCCCGTGTGCGGAGAGAGCGAGGTAATCGTCCGCGTAAAGGCCTGCGCCATTTGCGGCAGCGATGTGCATGGCTATGACGGCAAAAGCGGGCGCCGCCAACCGCCCGTGATCATGGGGCACGAGGCCGCCGGCGTGATCAGTCAAGTTGGCGAGAAGGTCTCCATGTATAAGGCGGGCGACCGCGTCACCTTTGATTCCACGGTTTACTGCGGAAAGTGCTGGTACTGCCGGCGGGGCATGGTAAATCTGTGCGAGGACCGCAAGGTTTTGGGCGTGTCCTGCGACGACTATCGCACCCCCGGTGCCATGGCGGAGTATGTGGCCGTGCCGGAGCGAATTCTCTATAAGCTGCCAGATACGGTCACATATGCCCAGGCCGCTGTGGTGGAGCCGCTGTCCGTCGCTGTCCATGCCGTAGCTGTCTCCCGCCTTCGCCTGGGAGACCGTGCTGTGATTGTGGGAGCGGGCACTATTGGTCTGCTGCTGACCCAGGTGGTCAAGGCGGCGGGCGTTACGGAGCTGATCGTGGTGGATTTGGATGAGGACAAGCTGAAGGTTGCTGAAAGGCTAGGAGCCACCTGCGTCGTGAACTCCTCCAAGGAGAATGTGGCAGCCGTGGTGGCCGCCCGTACGGACGGCAGAGGTGCCGATATTGCCTTTGAGGCAGTTGGAATCACAGCCACCTTGAACACCGCCATCGACAGTGTCCGCACCGGCGGTAGCGTGGTCATGGTGGGCAATATCGCTCAAAAGACGGAACTTCCTTTGCAAAAGTGTGTGACCCGACAAATCGACCTACAGGGAAGCTGTGCTTCCTCTGGTGAATATGACGTGTGCCTGAACATGATTGGTCATAAAATGGTGGATGCGGACAGTATTATCAGCAAGGTTGTGCCTTTAGCACAGGGCGGTGAATGGTTCGACCGACTTCACGATGCGGAGCCCGGCCTGATCAAAGTGGTTTTGGAGCCATGAGAGGAGCGCTGTGATGTATCAAGACGTGCTACAGACTATCCTGGATACGAAAATTATTGCAATTTTGCGGGGCGTGGCGCCGGATCAATTGACGCCATTGGCGGAGGTGCTGTACCAAGGCGGTATTCGGTGTATTGAGGTCACCTTTGACCAGAAGCGGGCGGACGGTGTGCGGGCGACCGCCGACGCTATCGCGCGTCTCTCCGGAGCCATGCGGGGGCGCATGTACATCGGTTCCGGAACCGTGCTGACAGTCGAGCAGGCGGAGGCGACGGCGGCCGCGGGCGGAACCTTTGTAATTTCTCCCAACTGCAATCAAATGGTCATCCGCCGTACTCGGGAGCTGGAGATGGTATCCATTCCCGGTGCCATGACTCCCACGGAGATCGTTCAGGCGGCGCAGTGGGGCGCCAGTGTCGTGAAGGTATTTCCCGCCGGAAATCTGGGGCCCGATTACATCAAGGCTGTGCGCGGACCGTTGGATCACATTCCACTCTGCGCGGTGGGCGGCGTGGACCACAACAACCTGGAGGAGTTTCACCGGGCTGGCGTGACATGCTTTGGCGTGGGTTCCAACATTGTACGCAAGGAACTGCTGGCAGCCGGAAATTATGCGGCTATTCGGGAAAATGCCCTGCTCTATACGGAGCAGGCGGAAACATGGTGAACAATGATGAAAAGAGTGGTTTGTTTTGGCGAGATTATGCTGCGGCTGAACCCGCCAGGCTATTTGCGGATCAAGCAGACGACTTCCTTTGAGGCGTCCTATGCCGGCGGTGAGGCCAATGTGGCGGTGTCCCTGGTGAATTACGGCGACCAGGCCTCCTTTGTGACCAAATTGCCCCGCAACGACCTCACGGCGGCGGCGCTGCGGCAACTGCGTGGCTACGGCGTGGATGTCTCCCATGTTGCCATGGGCGGTGAGCGGCTGGGTGTGTACTTTGTGGAAAAAGGAGCCGCCCAACGGCCCTCCAAGGTGATTTATGACCGGAAGGGTTCCGCCATTGCTATGGCGGCGGCGGGGGACTTTGACTGGCCCGCGATTTTCGCGGACGCGGATTGGTTCCATTTCACCGGCATCACTCCAGCCCTCTCCGATGCCCTGGCGGCCATTTGCCTGACAGCGTGCCAGGAGGCAAAAAAGAGGGGGGTTACCGTCAGTTGCGATTTGAATTATCGCAAAAACCTGTGGAGTTCCGAGAAAGCCGGCGTGGTGATGGGTGAGCTGATGCGGTATGTGGATCTGTGTATTGCCAATGAGGAGGACGCGGACAAGGTATTCGGCATCCGTCCGGCGGACAACAACGTAGACGCGGGGAGAATCAACCGGGAGGGGTATATGGACGTGGCCAGGGAGTTGTGCCGTCGTTTCAACTGCCGCCAAGTGGCCGTCACACTGCGGGAGAGCATCAGCGCCAATGACAACAGATGGTCCGCTATGCTGTATGAAAAAGAGAGGGCCTGCTTTTCCAGATCCTATCTGATGCATATTGTGGACCGGGTAGGCGGCGGGGATTCTTTTGGCGGTGCGCTGATTTACGCGCTACGCGACGGATACACCCAGCAGGAGGCCATCGAATTTGCCGCCGCCGCCTCCTGCTTAAAGCACTCCATCGAATTTGACTTCAATCAGGCCACTGTGGACGAGGTACTGGCCTTGATAAACGGCGACGCCATTGGCCGCGTAAAGCGCTGAAGGGGGTGCCGTCATGAAAATCACAAAACTGACACTCTACTCCGTGCAGCCTCGATGGCTGTTCTTGAAAATCGATACGGACGAGGGCATTTCCGGCTGGGGTGAGCCCGTGGTAGAGGGCCACGCACACACTGTACAGGCCGCCGTGGAGGAGCTCTCCTCTTATCTCATCGGACAGGACCCACTGCGGGTTGAGGACCACTGGCAGGTGATGTACCGGGCGGGCTTCTATCGGGGTGGCCCCGTCATGATGAGCGCCATGGCTGGTGTGGACCAGGCCCTTTGGGACATCAAAGGCAAATATCACGGCCTGCCAATCTATGAGATGCTGGGCGGTGCCTGTCGGGACAAGTTAAAAGTCTACTGTTGGATCGGCGGCGACCGCCCTGACGATATTCTGCGCCAGGCACAAGAAAAATTCGCGCAGGGCTATCGGGCAGTCAAGATGAACGCCACCGAGGAACTACACTACATCGATACCTATGATAAGGTGGACGCTGTCTTAGGGCGGGTGGCCGCCATTCGGGACGCTCTGGGCAATGAGATGGACATTGCCGTGGATTTTCACGGCCGCGTTCACAAGAGCATGGCCAAGATTTTGGCCCATGAGCTGGAGCCCCTGCGGCCTATGTTTATCGAGGAGCCGGTCCTCCCCCAAAACAATGAGGCGCTTCGTGAAATCGCCGGCCATACCGCTATTCCCATTGCCACTGGAGAGCGAATGTTCAGCCGGTGGGACTTCAAAAGTTTGTTGAGTGACGGTTATGTGGACATCATCCAGCCGGACCTATCCCACGCGGGCGGCATCAGCGAATGCCGCAAAATTGCGGCAATGGCCGAGGCTTACGACGTGGCTGTAGCGCCTCATTGCCCGCTGGGACCCATTGCCCTGGCGGCCTGTGTCCAGATGGACACCTGCACCCCCAACGTGTTTATTCAGGAACAGAGCTTGGGCATTCATTATAATCAGGGCAGCGATCTTCTGGACTATCTGGCGGATAAAAGTGTATTTGCGTATGAAAACGGTTTTACAAAAATTTTGGACGGTCCTGGCCTGGGCATAGAGGTAAATGAGGAACTGGTCCAGGAGGTGGCACGTAAGGGACACAAGTGGAAGAATCCTATTTGGCGCAACTACGACGGCACGGTGGCAGAGTGGTAGGATTCTCTTAAAACGCTTTATATAAGCGCCATAAATTTAAGTAAGGCGTCCAGGCGAAGCGAAGAGCATGGGATAGACGTACAAAGATACATACAAATAAGTCGAGCGGGAAAAGCCAGGTTATTAAGGCTTTTTCCGCTTGATTTTGTTGGTATACTCAAAACTGAAGAACTGACAATTGCTTGCACTCGTGTGTTCACTGACCGGACACAGGTATTCGAGCTTGACTAAACTCTCCACGGTTAAAGTGGATGCCAATTGGGTCGGCAGTTAAATATGGTAAGGTTTTTGACTTTCAAGCACAATACCCATGTCAAGGCATCTTCTTAGAACAGAAAAGACCGACACCCACAAAATGGGCATCGGTCCTTTCTATCATTGCAAGTGTGCTTTCTGGCATAATGATACAAATGTGGTATAACAGAATTGCTTCTTTCGTGTCCGAGTCACAGTCGTCAATGTCCCGTAGATTGGATTTCCAGTCTAGATCGACTGCTTCGAGTTTCTGCTGTGCATAAGGGCTGTCCTTGCATTTGTTGTAAGTCTCCAGAGCCATTTCACCCCGCAGCACGCCGTTAGAGGAACTAAACTTGGATGTATCACACTGATTAAGATGATTTTAAATCTCCAATGATAATTGTGTTTTTAGGTAAGAAACCCACCATCAGTACCGCTCTGAATAATCCCGGCGGCAGCCAGGGCCTCGATGGCCGGGGCATACCAGTCGCTAGGGTTGACATCATTGGAGGTGGTTCTTATTATCACTTATGATCCGCTATGGGAAACCCTGCGGCGCAAGGACATTTCAACTTATGCGCTCATTACAAAATATTCGTTCAGCCGTGGGACGCTGGACTCTCTCAAACAAAACCGCAATATCTCCACCGCTACCCTGAATGATTTGTGCAATATCCTGTCCTGTAAGGTGGAGGAGGTCCTGGTCCACATCCCGGACGAAACATGAAAAGACGCTTTTCCAGCACGATTTCCCGTGCCGAAAAGGTGTCTTTTTGCATCAAGGTATAAGTTTTGGACAGCAAAAAATGACAGAGTTCAGCCTGCTCTGCTGTCAGCATATTGCGCTCTTTCATGGGCTGTCAACCCCTTTTTCGACTTTTGTGGGGATAATTTTATCACATCTTCCGGGATTTCAAAAGCACTTTTTCAGCCGGTGTTGAACTTCTCCTGAAATACGCAAAAGGCGGAGGGGTGGCGTTTGCGCCGCTCCTCCGCTGGGTCATAGTCATGTAAAGATCAGTTCTGCGTGGATGATCTCGGTCACACGGTCCCGGATATTGTTCATGCGTCCTACCCATTCCATCTGATGCGCCGCTTTGAGTTGTTCTGTCACCCCCTCGCGCTCCGCCATCTGTTCTACCAACTGAGAAAACAGTTCCTCCGCCTGCCGGTCCATGTCCGCAAGGTGTGCGTCCAGTTTCCCGCTGAGAAGCAGGCCGTGTAGAGCGGTTCCCGGTGTTCCTGCAGATACCGCCTGCGCCGCTGGCCCCAGATACCGACAGGCTATTTTTCTTCAGCCGGTACATCCAGGCAGGGGAGATAATGATCGCCAACCAGTTCGTACCACAAGTCGTTATTCTCGTCATAAATGTATTTATCCATAATGAAATCCTCCGTTGTCATATATTCGCACATACATCGCAGTTTTCCGGTTACCACACTTTCTTATATCCTGTTGCCCTTGTTTTTGCCCTTATGAGCAGCCAGGGCGGGAGCAAAACTGTGTGAAACCGAATAAAGGGATAAGGAGGGCACATTGCAAAAATTCCTTTGTTTTCAAGACTTTCAGAGGATTGCATTACTTTGCCATAGTCAGCGATAATCTCTCATGTTATTGCGGCATCCAAATTCCAATTTAGCAGTCATTTTTGCAGTGTGCTCCGACTCACACCAAATCTTGATGTAGACGTATTGAGGCTTTCTGCTCCAGTGAGACTGTGTTTTACCGCAATGATTTTTACTTCTGAACTCACGCAATTTATTACTGGCATAAAATACCCCGCATCTGCGTAGTTGCAGATTATTCCTCTCCGCTTGCCTACTTTATGAGCAGCATATCAAACTTCTCATAGAAAAAATTGCGGTCAATCCGACCGGGGATCGTAATACACCCGGTCTGATTCAATTCTTCATTCATCTTTTTGATGAGCTTGTATGCGTAGGGCCTGGGGACTCCCAATTCAAAGGTGACCTTATCCACTCGCATAAAAATCTGTCCTGCCGCAGGAGAAATACTTTCCGCTCCTTGTCGTAATCGTTTGCTTTTCGTAGTTTTGCTTTGCCGCTCTATCTTCCAGACTCTAACAGGCAACCCTTTCCGGCGCTGTGCCGTTGTCTTTTCTTCTGGGCAGGTTCTTATCATCGCCTACTTCCACGGAGAAAGTATGCCGGACGGTAGGACGAGAGCCCAAGAACTCTGGCGTTCTCTGTGTGCGTGACGAGAACAGGCTGCCAGACTGAAAGCGGGCGTATGACCGCTGACGCTACCACTACCCGGAGTACGACACCGCCTGTATCTAGGCAAAGGTTATCCTGCAGGGATTGAACGATATGCCGGCCGAGAAACTGAAAAAGAACAAACAAAAAAGGTCTAATCAACTTACAAAAATTGGTTAGATCTTTTTCTGTAAATAAGTTTTTCAACGCACATGTAAACCGCTTGCAACTTGGCTGTAAATCAGCAAGTACGGCTTTGACAAGTGCTATCAATCTACTGTCAGACAGGGAATAGATTAATCCTGTTTAGCCACTTTTCTGGCTGTAAAGCTGGGGAAAATGGCATCAGGATAATTATGAGTACAGATACTTCCTGTCCCAGAGGCCGCTCGACATCTTGGGTCAAATCCATCACTGTATGGCGAAATCGTCCAACGACACGATGGGGAGAGACTGCCTGCCATCTTTTGCCTGTCCAAAGGTCTCACACTGAAAGACAGCGGACCAGTGCGCATAGCTTTCCAGAATTGTGGAAACCTAACCCCAGCCAAATGGAAGGGGTGATGTGCTTGTTCAAGCACGAAAAACAGTTGTTTCACCCGGTAGAGGTGGAGCGGCCTAATCCGTAGTACGCAACGCTGCTGCAGGAACAGCTTGGCGGCGGAAACGGAGAGCTGAAGCCGCTATGCAGTATATGTCTCAGAGCTTTCGCATCAAAAACCCGAAGATCAAAGATTTGTTCATGGATATCGCGGCAAAGGAACGGAGCCACATGGAGATGGCGGCGCAGGCCATCAACTTGCTCAATGGTCATGGTGTGAAGGCCGACAAGGTCCAGGTAGGCGAGATCGAAACACACGTTCTGCTGGGCTTGAATCCCGGCCTTATCAACGCCTCCGGCTATTCCTGGACGGCAGACTATGTCACTGTGACGGGTGACCTCTGCGCAGATCTGCTGAGCAATATTGCGTCTGAGCAGCGGGCCAAGGTGGTGTGCGAATATCTCTACCGCCAGATTGAGGACAAAAAGTGCGGGAGACCGTCGATTTCCTGCTCAACCGGGAGGAAGCCTACAATCAGATGTTCCGGGACACTTTTAACGAGGTGCAGGACAGCGGTTCCAACCGGGACTTCGGCACGACCAAAGCGGCAAAAATGTATTTCTCTCTCCAACCGCGGCCCCAACGCCTTCGCGGGAAACGAAGTGACCGCACCCAAGTTTGCAAAATAATGAAGTCCCCATTGATGAAAGCCCCTGAGGCTCGGACATCAATGGGGACTTTCCACATTTCCGCAGTTGGCAGGAGTTTCAAGCCCTTTTGTGCGAGCAGTCTTTCTTCGCTGACAGACTGCAGATGTTTTCGGCTCCCTGCCTGTACTCGTTACAAAAATGATATGTATCACCACCACTCTGAGCGCCGTCTGGGAGCTGCATTTTATTTGCTATTGTTTTTGCCGTCTCAATCAGGAAAATCCCAGACCCGGTGCAGGAAAGCACCATACACGCTGTCGAACAGCAGGCTGCACAATGGCTCGTGACTTGGCAGCGTTTTGGTGAGCTGGTTTTCGTCAAGGATTTTTACACAGTCCACATGAAAAAAGTCCCCGTTTTGGTAATTCCGGACAAAGTGGATAGCCAGCATCGCACTCAGCTCCTCTGTAGCGGAAAGTGCCAGCTCGTCTACCTCGGCCTGTCTGGAAGAAAAGAGCAGGGAGACCGCCTGCAGCACTACCTGTTTGTTGAGAGCGGACAAGATACAGAACCGGCGGCCATCCGGGTGGCTGCAGTCCGTATAGCAAAAGATTTTCTGGCCTAAGGGAAAGCCGCGATAATTTCCGTTTGCGAGGGTCAAAACAATGCGGAAAAGTTCGGAGGATATGCGGACAACGGCCTTTTTCAAGGCAACCGCTGCGTCATTTGAACAGTCAATCCGGGGAATCTCCTTCCCGATGACGCTGTCGATTTCAATGGTGTGATAGGTGAGCCAGGCCATCATGATGCCTAACAGATGTTTGATGGACTGGGGAGAATAGTCGCTGGCAATAATGTCTTGCTCAAAAAGGAGGAGGTTTTCTTTGATGGCGTCGTGCTGCGCTTTGTGCAGCTCATAATTGGCAAAGTGAATGGAGCGCATATACGCCTCTTCGTCGGAGAAATGGCGGGAAGCGTGGTCCACAAAGAATTTGATGGCCTCTTTACAAAGACGTTTATTCCGCTCGTAATCGTCTTTCATCAAGATGTCTTTTACGCGATCCATGGTCTTAAACAAGGCGCGGTGCTGTGCGTCCAGATGCGGTACGCCGATGTAGTATTCTTCTTCCAAAAGCATGGTGGACCTCCCGGTGTTCCTTTAAGTAAATTATATTATATTTTTTCGGCATAAATTCCAAAAACATAAGTATTGGAATTAAAAAACCTAGTAAAATAAATCCAAAAAAGTGATGCTGCACCGCTGTGAAAAAGGCTCGTGCACCAACCGGGGGCTCTGCAAAAACGGGGGGAGTGCTGCAATAAGGAATTTAGGGAAATTGAGCAAATAAAGGGGGAATTTGAGTAATAAATTCTTCTTGTGTTTTAAATCGGCATTGGTTATAATGTTCCATGGAGAAAACTGTCATGGCTCGTGTCAGGCATAGAAGATCGGGCGGTACGCAGGGAATGCCTGCGGGGAATGGAAAACAGTCAGGTTTCAGGAGGAACATATGGATTTTTTGTCAAGCAACTCTTTCCTGATGATGGAGAAGTCCATGATGTTTTTGTGGACAAAGCAGGCTGCGATTTTGGACAACATCGCCAATGCGGAAACGCCTGGATACAAGGCGAAGATCGTGACCTTTGAGGAGACGCTGAAGGCCAGGCTGGAGGAGGCCCGGCATTCCCCTGCGCCGAAAAGCGCGGTGGAGGCGGTGCTGAACGGTTCAGACGCTGCGGTGGTGGAACAGATGGTGTCCACCCGTATGGATGAAAACGGCGTCAATGTGACAGAGCAGAGCGCGGAGATGATTCGTAACGCCTACCAGCTCCAGTATGTGATGAGCGCGATGAACAGCGATCTGTCCACACTTCGGACGGCGATTCAAGGTTGAGTGAAGCTGGCGCGGAATCGATTGCGGCAGGAAAGGAAGCGGAAGCGATATGGCATTTTTGAGTTCCATGAACATTGTGGCCTCCGGAATGACGGCACAGCAGCTGCGGCTGGATGTGGTGGCGGAAAATGTGACGAATTCCACCACGACCAGAACGGAGGCCGGCGGCCCATACCGCCGGAAAATGGTGGTGTTTCGGTCTGTGGCCGGACGAGACGACTTCCGGATGGCCATGGCCAGAGCTGCCGGCGGCCTGGCGCCGAACGCCGGCGCTTCTGCCGCTGGCGGCGTCCGGGTTACGCAGATCGTGGAGGATCCCTCCCCGATGAAGCTGGTCTATGACCCCGCGCATCCGGATGCCAATGAGGACGGGTATGTGGAGATGCCGAATGTCGATATGGTGAAGGAGATGACCGACGCAATGGCGGCCACACAGGCGTATTCCGCCAATGTGACTGCGTTCAACACCTTGAAAAGCGTGGTGGCGAAGGGTCTGGAAATCGGCAGGTAAGATTGAGAGAGGGAGAGTGGCTATGATTTCACCCATTGAGCGGTTGACTCCGATTACGGGCAGCGTACAGGAGCCGGGCTTGGCGGCGGAGAATCCCAGCATGTTCGGCTTGGTTTTTCAGTCGGCGATTGACCATGTAAAAGAGACTGACGCAGAGAAGGTGGAGGCGGAATATCTGCTGGCTACAGGGCAGCTGGACAATCCGGCCTCTTTAATGATTGCCTCATCAAAAAGTGAGCTGGCGGTGAGCCTGTTGGTGCAGCTGCGGAACAGGGCGTTGGACGCCTACTCCGAGTTGACGCGGATCAGCCTATAATTATAAAGAACAAAATTGGGCCAAAAGGAGGTCACCCTCCTTTTCGTGGTTGTGAAACAACCATGAAAGATATTTGTCCAAACGACATGAGGCAGGAAAACGGGGTGTCGGTGGTTGACTGAGAAGCTGAAAGCGCTTTGGGCAAAGCTCAAGGAGCGTTTAAAAAAAATATCCAAGAAGGTTTACATTTTTGCCGGCGTTGCACTGGTGGCTCTGGCGGCCGTTGTGGTCCTTGTGCTTTATAACAAGCCCTATGAGGTGTTGGTTACTGGCGTCAGCTCGGGAGAGGCGTCCTCGATCCTGAGCTATCTGGACAGCCTGGGTGTCACAGATTACAAGGTGGAAAACAATGATACAATTCTGGTGCCCAGAGGGCAGGAGGCGGCTCTAAAAGGGCGTATTTTGATGGCGGGCTATCCGCAGACCGGATATGCCTATTCTACATATTACGACCATGTGGGCTCGCTTTCCACAGAAGCGGAACGGAACAATGCGTATTTGATGTTCCTCCAGGAGAGTATGAGCAACACCATCCGGACTTTTGAAAATGTAAAGGACGCCACGGTTTATATTTCTCCGGGTGAGGACCATGGCTATGTACTGGATAGCGGCAATGTGGTGGAAGCTTCGGCAACTGTGACCGTGACGATGGACGGCGCGGCAAAGCTGAGCGGGGAGCAGGCTGCGGCCATTCGCAATCTGGTTTCCCACGCTGTTCAGGGGCTGGAAATTGATTCGGTGGCCATCAGCGACACGCTTGGAAATACATACAGCGCGGACGCATCTGCCGAAGCCGGAAATGATTCCGCCCTGAAGCTTCAGCTGGAGGAAGAATATGAAAATAAAATCCGCACAGAGGTTTTGCAGGCGCTGATGCCGTTCTTTGGCGAGGACCATGTGCGGGTCAGCGTCAGCTGCGTAGTGGATATCAGCCGGCGGACGGTAAATTCCAGAGATGTGCAGATGCCGGAATGGGCGCAGGACGGCGGCACCGATGGCAAGGGAATTATCGGAAGTCAGATTTATGAATATTACGTGGGGCGCCCGGATGATGGCACTGCGGGCGGACTGGTGGGTTCTGAAACCAACAGCGACCTGCCGGAATATGTGGAGGGTTTGGCAGACCCGGATGGTACGGAGACGACGATCACAGGCAGCGGTCAGACGGACTATGACAACTCCTTTACAGAGACGGAGGCCCTGTATACAGCGGGCTATCTGACGGATTGCACAGTGGCAATCAGCATTGACTCCGATACGGCGGGCGCGGTGGATCTTGACAATATCCGTCAGCATGCGGCGCGGGCCGCCGGTATTGTGGGAGTCGTTGACGAGACAACCGGTGAGGAATATCTTGCCGATAAAATATCCGTGCTATCCATGGACTTCTATGATTCCCAGGCCGTGCGGCTTCCGGACAGCCGGACGGTTCCTCTGTGGGTGCTGCTGGCGGCGTCTGCCGGATTGCTGCTGTTCCTCCTGCTGCTGGTCATTATCCTGCTGATTCGCAGAAGGCGCAGAAAGAAAGTGGATGAGAGGAAGAAACAGGAGCTGGACGATATGCTGGTGGCTGCCGGGTTTGTGCCGGACGTCGCGGCGCCTGCTGGCGCGGACGTCATGAGTTTGCAGACAGAGAAGAGCATGGAGCTTCGGAAGGACATCCGGCAATTTGCCAATGATAACCCGGAGATTGCCGCCCAGATGGTGCGAGGCTGGCTGAGGGGAGGCGAGATGAATGGCTGAAACCATTCCGGCGGAGGCAGCCCCTGGAGCCGCCGCCAAGGAGAGCAAGGGGAAGCATAAAGCGCCCAAAATGGAATTGAGCGGTGCCCAGAAGGCGGCAGCTGTCATTGTCGCGCTGGGCGCGGAAAAGGCATCCCTCCTCTACAAGTATATGGAGCCGGACGATGTGGAACAAATCACTCTTGAGGTTGCCCGTCTTGGCTATCTGGATTCTAAGGCGACAGAAGACGTCTTGACAGAGTTCTATCAGATGTGCATGACCAACAAGGCTGTGACAGAGGGTGGGCTGGAGTATGCCAGGACGGTCCTTGAGAAGGCGTACGGAGAACAGGCGGCGGAGGACCTTTTGAACAAGGTGACAAAGTCGCTGAAAAACCGTGAGTTTGCTTTTATGAACAAGGCAGATGTAAAATCGCTGTACTCTGCTTTACAGAACGAGCGGCCACAGACCATCGCCCTGGTTTTGTCCTACGTGGATGCGGACAAGGCGGCGGGCGTGATTGCACAGCTGGAAGAACATAAGCAGATTCAGGTGGTGGAGGGCATCGCGAAAATCGAGAGCGTTTCCCCCACGGCAATCAAGATTGTCGAGGCCGAGATGAGCAAGAAATTCTCCAGCATTGTGACCAGCACAAACGTCAAGGTGGGCGGCATCGACTATGTGGCTGATGTCATGAATAATTTGGACCGGACCAGCGAGAAAAATATTTTTGACGGCCTTTCAGAGCACGACCGGGATTTGGCGGATGAAATCCGGAAGAGAATGTTTGTGTTTGAGGACATCATCACGATGGATGACCGCTCTGTCCAGCGCTTTGTGCGGGACTGCGATCCCCGGGATCTGGTCTTGTCGCTCAAGGCATCCAACAGCGAGGTGGCCAACAAACTCTTCAGCAATATGTCCACGCGGATGGCGCAGAGCATCCGGGACGATCTGGAGATTACGACCAATGTCCGCATGAAAGATGTGGAAGAGGCGCAGCAGCGAATCGTTGGAATTATCCGGGGACTGGAGGAAAAAGGAGAAATTATTATTCTGAAGGGCGGAAAGGACGATATCATTGCTTAATATATGGAAGCGTTCGTCCCACCCTAAGGCTGAGACATATCTGTTTCCAGATACGGAAGAGCTGGAGTCCAAGGAACTGGAGACTGCGGAGGCAGAGGAACCTCTGCCTCCGATGGAGGAGCCTGAGCAGAGCCGCGCTGAGGAGCCGCCCGCCAGCACGGCATCTCTGCAATACGCACAGGTTCAGGCGGATCAAATGCTGCTTGAAGCCAGGCGGCAGGCGGAGAAAATCCTGGAGGATGCCCGGCAGGAGGCGCAAAGACGCGCGGAGATGCTGTACGAAGACGCCCGCAGAAGCGGCTGGGAAACCGGACACGCAGAGGGAGTCAGCCAGGGTTCTGCCCAGGCGCTGGAGGAAAACCGGCATGTCTGCGAGGAGAAAATGAAAACGCTGTCTGGGGAGGTGGCGCGGTTTCTTGAGCGGGCCAACGCGGCGCTGGACCGGCAGATGGATGAAAATATCGGTGAGCTCAGAGAACTGGCGATTGCCGTTGCGGAGAAGGTCATTGCCATCAGTCTGAGAAGCAGTTCCGAGGTGATAGGCCGCATGATTCAGGCAGCGGTGGATAAGCGTAAGCGTAGGGAATGGGTGCGGATCTATATTGCGGAATGTGACGCAAAGCGGATGGCGCGGCTTTCGCCCGCACTGACGGCCGCACTGGCTTCCTTGTCCAGTCAGGTGCGGATTATGCCCATGGCAGATGACGAGTCCGGCACCTGCATCATTGAGATGCCGGATGAAATTATTGATGCCAGCGCGGCAACGCAGATCCACAATATCCGCTCTATGCTGGCTGATATTCCGGCAGACGAGACAGAGAGTCCGCCCAACCCGGAGGAAAGGAGTCCAGGACATGTTCCGACAGATGATCCGCCAGGTCTATCATGCGGAAACCTACAGCCTGACGGGAAAGATTGAAAATATCGTTGGGATGTCCATTGAGGCCTCCGGCGGCCAAGCAGCGGTGGGCGATATCTGCAGAATCTACAACAGCATATCGGGCAGGCAGGTGACTGCAGAGGTCGTGGGGTTTAAAAACAACCATGTTTTGCTGATGCCATACTCCGATATGAACGGGATCTCCGCCGGAAGCTTTGTCCGCAATACTGGCAAACAGCTCTCTCTGCAGGTGGGCGAGTTTCTGCGCGGCCGTATCATCAACGCGCTGGGACAACCGCTGGATGGGAAGGGAGCCTTTGAAAACGGCGTTTCCTACTGTACAGGCGGAAGCTATGTCAACCCTTTGCAGAGGCCGCCCATTCGGGAGCGGATGGAGTTTGGCATCAAAGCCATTGACAGTATGCTCACTATTGGAAAAGGACAGCGCATCGGAATCTTTGCCGGTTCCGGCGTTGGCAAGAGCACTCTGATGGGGATGATTGCCAAAAATGTGAAGGCGGATATCAACGTGATAGCTCTGGTCGGTGAGCGGGGGCGGGAGGTTCTCGAGTTTGTGCAGAAAGACCTGGGGGAAGAGGGGATGCGCCGTTCTGTATTGGTAGTGGCAACATCAGACCAACCTGCTATGCTTCGTATGAAGTGCCCCAGCGTGGCGACGGGGATCGCTGAGTACTTTCGGGATCAGGGGTATGACGTGCTTTTGATGATGGATTCGCTGACCCGTTTTGCCATGGCGCAGAGGGAGATCGGACTGGCTGTGGGCGAACCGCCCGTAGCCAGAGGCTACACGCCCTCCATTTATGCGGAACTACCGAAGCTGCTGGAGCGCAGTGGGAATTTCGACAAAGGCTCCATTACAGGTGTATATACGGTTTTGGTGGAGGGAGACGATACGAACGAGCCTATTGCGGACACAGTGCGCGGTATTTTGGATGGGCATATCGTACTTTCCCGCGCACTTGCCAACAGTAATCATTATCCGGCGATTGATGTGAGCGCCAGTATTTCTCGTCTCATGACGGAAATTGTCTCCGATGAGCACCGGAATTTGGCCTCCCGAATTCGGGATATTTTAAGCATCTATGAAAAAAATGCGGATCTGGTTGCTATCGGCGCCTATAAAGCGGGGAGCAATCGAAAACTGGATTTCGCACTGTCCAAGATCGATGCGGTCAACGGCTTCTTGACCCAGGGAGTCGATGAGTCTTTTAGCTACGAGGCGTGTATCTGCCAAATGAGGGAAATTTTGAAGTAAGCATCAGAAAAGAGGGGGCTGCCTGTGAAAAAATTCCAGTTTTCCCTGGAGAAGGTGCTCTCCTATAAACAACAAAAGCAGGAGGCGCTTCGAAGCGAGCACGCAGAGATTCTGGCTCTGGTGCGCGCGCAGGAGGCCTTGGTAGAGTCTCGCTGGGAACGGTACCGGGAATACAGCGTGGAATACCGTGAGCGATGCGGGCGTGGTCTGCCGATGACAGAGGTCCTGGTTTATCAAAGCGGACTGAGGGCAATGGAGCGGGAAATTCAGAGCGAGACAATGCGGCTGGAGCAGTTGAGAGAGCGCGCGGAGTCCAAGCGGAAAGAGGTTGTTGCGGCGAAGCAGGAGACCACTGCCATTGAGAAAGTGAGAGAAAAAAAGGCACGGGATTACCAAAAGGCTCTGGAAAAAAGTGAAGAGGCATTTATTGAGGAATTTGTCAGTACAAGCCGAGTGAGAGCGGCAGCCAATTAGGACCCTGATGATGTCCGAACCGGCAGAAATCCTGCCGTTTGGAAATAGAAAGAAGAAGTGGGAAGGAGGTGAATAGAAATGGATCAGATCAGCGTGTTGAGTATGGCGCAGGCCGTAACAGAGAAACGGCAGAATCCCCCCGCTGCAGAAAACAGCCAGACACAGAGCAGCTTTCGAGAGATGCTTGCGGACAGGCGGAAGGCGCTGGATAAAGGCGGAGAGGAGGCTTTCCCCACTGAAAAACCGGAAGAGGAGAATCACGGAGAGTCCACGGTGAGCCGAACCGATTCCGATATGGAGCGGATGCTCTGGGCGGCCTTCATGCTGATGCCGGCGTCTCCGGAAAAGCAGATGCCAACACCGGAGAATGTGCAGAGTCAGGGGAGCGAGCCCCTGCTCATTTTGTCGGAAACCGGGACATCTGGAGTCCAGAATGAGCTGCAAAAGCCACAGGTATCGGCATCTGACGCGGCGGCAGCCGTGGAGACAGCCCAACCGCAGGAGCAGCCGCTTATGCGCGCACAGGAACTGGAACGGCCTGCGGAAGTGGCGGACACCAGCGCTGGGCCAGAACAACTCCGGAATGCAGATGTGGAGATCAAACGGGCCGACGAGCCTGAGCAGAAGCCGGCATATTTTGCAGAGACTCCGGTCTTTCAGGAGGTCTCCGACATTCCAATCAAAGTCGGTGAGACTGAGACGGTGGAACAGCCAGGCGAGGCGAGGCCGCTGGAAATTCAGCTGGGCGAGAAGCTGACGCAGGTCCTGAAACAAGGAGAAAGCAAGGTGGAACTCCAGCTGGAGCCGAGAAATCTCGGCCGTGTTCAGGTAGAGATGACCTGGGATCAGGAGGGAACGCTGCGCGTTTCCATGTATGCGGAGAACAGCCGCACCCGGACCCTGCTGGAGCAGGACCTGGCGG
This sequence comes from Flintibacter sp., assembly GCF_046973065.1. Classification (NCBI taxonomy): domain Bacteria; kingdom Bacillati; phylum Bacillota; class Clostridia; order Eubacteriales; genus Flintibacter; species Flintibacter sp. The sequence goes on from NZ_JBKVXZ010000003.1 coordinate 86,812, forward strand.
GACTGCGGTCTGTTTTAAGCCAGAATACCCAGCAGGAAGTCCGTGTGGAAGTATCCCGGCAGCAAGAGAGCCAGCAGCAGAACTTTTACGATGGCGGGAGCGGCGGGCAGAATGGCCGCCAGCAGCAAGAGCAGCACCAAGGCCGGCAGCAGAATGGGCAGGATTTTCTGCATCAGCTGCGGCTGGGACTCGTTTCCCTGGACGGAGAAATTTTTTCATGGAAAGGAAGTGAGCTTATATGAGTTATATGGCTGATATTGGAAGCTATTTGGCGGCGGGATCGGTCAATCAAATGCCCAAGGGTCTGAAGGTGGAGACGCAGGAAGACAAGATGGGCCTGGATATGACAGATTTCCTGACCCTGATGGTGACAGAACTGAAAAACCAAAGCATTGACCAGACGGCCGATACCTCCGACATGCTGAACCAACTGGTGCAGATGCAGATGGTGCAGGCGTTGGTAAACATGACGGACGCCTCTGTGATGTCCTATGCGGCGTCTCTGGTGGGCAAGGAAGTTACCGTGGCCCAGTACGATGCCGATGGCAACCTGCAGGAGGTCGTGGGCGTGGTCACGGGGACCGGTACTTATGATGGCAACCAGGTGGTTTTTGTGGGTGACAAGTATTACCTGTTGAGCGAGATCCTGGCGGTAGGCACCCTGCCGAAACCTGAGACAGACCCTGGCGAAGGCGAAACGGAGGGCGACGGGAGTCAAGACGGCGGAGAGAATGGAACAGATGCTGCTCCTGAAGTGTAAGGAGGACCCGTGATGATTGAACGGATATCCGGCCAGCGGCAGCCTCAGCAGGCGGTACAGCACCGGCTGGCAGCGGCTGGCGGCTTTGAAGCTGCGTTTCAGCGGGAGCTGAGCAGGCAGGCCGCAGATGGCGTTGCGTTTTCCAAACACGCGATTTCCAGAGCGGAGGAGCGGGGCATCGAAATCACGCCCAGTCTGCTTGACCAGTTGAAGGGCAGTATGGTACGGGCCCAGGCAAAGGGGGCCACCAACATCCTGGCGATGGACACGGAAAAGGCATTCATTATCAATGTGCCAAGTGCCAAAGTGATCACAGCCATCACGCAGGACGAAATGAAGGATAGCGTATTCACCAACATAGACGGCGCCGTGTTCCTGTAACGTATTACAGATGGCAGGACCGGTTTTCGGAGGCCTTCGCACCCAGTCCGATTGACGGGGCGCGGGCGGCGCCAAAATCGAAAGGAGACTAAGCGAAAACATGACTGGAGCAATGTACGCGGCGATTGCGGGTATGAAAACCCACATGAACAAGCTGAGCGTAATCGGAAACAATATCGCAAACGTGAACACCAACGGCTATAAAACCCAGCGCACGGTATTTCGGGATGCGCTGTATACCATGTATAGCAGTGGGTCCGATGGTACCGCCACGGTGGGCGGCAAAAATCCCGCCCAGATCGGATACGGCTCCCAGGTGGCGAGCATTGACCTGAATATGACCACCAGCAACTTTGCCCCGGGCAATCCGATGGACTGTATGCTCTATGGAGATGGATTCTTTCTGGTAGGAGATAAAGACGTGGCCAATGTGATTGACCCCTCCAACCCCTCCAGCTTTAAAAGCCTGACCCTGACCAGGGTGGGCGATTTCCAGTTTGGCCCGGATGGATACTTGGTGGACGGCAATGGAAGCACTGTCTACGGCTTTTTGACAGTGGGCACAGACCTGGATGGCAAACCGATTGTCAGTGACCAGCTGGTGCCGATTCGCCTGCCCAGGGTCGAGAAGGTAGCGGTAAATACGGATACGGGTGAAATTCTTGAGAATTTCGACCCCGATAATCCCCCTGCTGACGTTAAGTGGGAGTATAGGACCGTTGTCCGCTATCCTGTGGTGGCCAAGGATGACCAAGGAGTACCTGTCAGCGGCAGTGATCTTCTGGATGAGAATGTGACATCCAGCCGTTTGGAGGATTATTGGCCTGTGGATGACACTGGGGATAAGGTGGGGGACACGAACCCCCTGGCCTTTGCCCAGATTGACAGCATCACCATCGACAGAGCATCCGGACAGATTACCGCTACATTGAAGGATACGGATGAACAAATCAGCATCGGTTTTCTGGCGGTGGGCAATGTGACAAATCCCAACGGAGTGAGCCACGCAGGAGAGTCCTACTACAACTGCGGCGCCGGCGCAGGTGATTTGCAGGTTTCCATGCTGGGCGGCATCGGCGGCACGCTGAAAACTGTGGGCGGCGGCACGCTGGAGCATGTGAACGGCAGTCTGGCCCCTGATGACGCGAACGGAGATCCGGTGGATTTGAGCGATAAGGCCATAATTGGCAGCGCAGGCACCACAAAGCTGTACACCGGCGGCCTGGAGACCTCCAATGTAGATCTGGCGACGGAGATCTCGGAGATGATCACGACCCAGCGCGGCTATCAGGCCAATACACGAATTGTCACAGTGACGGACAGTATGCTGGAAGAGCTGGTAAACATGAAGCGATAATTTTTACATTCCGGGGAGAAATGGCGCCCGCCGGGGCGCTCCGGGGCGTCCCGGCGGGAAATTGGAGAGGTGACTGCGCATGATCGTTTTGACAAAGAGAAGCAAGGAACAGTTTGTGGTGAATCATCTGCAGATTGAGAGCATCGAGAGCATTCCAGAGGTAAAGATCACCATGATGAACCACGACTTTTTTTTGGTGCGGGAAACCGTGGAGGAGATCATTCAAAAAATAGCTGAGTACAATGCCAAAGTCCAGGATATCCACCGGGAAATCACGGTAACGGACCGGCGTTGAAACAGATAGATCAAAATCCGAAGCCGGGCACCGCCGTCCGGTGAAAGGGAGAGCTTCGTTATGAATCTGAACTATATCATTGGCGTGGTGGGAGCCCTGGCTGTCTGCCTGTTCGGTATGATTACCAAAATCAATTTGGGAGAGAGGCCGCCGGTCAGCGTAACACCGCAAAACTTGCTGAACTTCGTGGACCCGGCCAGCATCCTCATCACCATCGGATGCACCATCTTCGTTGTGGTGGCCAGCTTCCCAGGGAAGATGCTCAGGGAGATTCCAAAGCATATCAAGATTATTCTCGGCACAAAGAGATTCGATCCCATTACATATATCGACCAGTTGGTGGAGCTGGCCCAGATTGCCAGAAAGAACGGACTGCTGTCCTTGGAGGAGAAGGCCAATGAACAGCCTGATCCTTTTTTCAAGCAGGCGATCATGATGATCGTGGACGCCTATGACCCGGATAAGGTGCGCAGCATCCTGGAAAACGACATTGAGTGCATGTCCGCACGGCATGATGACGCGGCCGCCATGTACGACAAGGCATCTTCTGTGGCGCCCGCCTTCGGTATGGTGGGCACCTTGGTGGGCTTAATCAATATGCTTAAGGAAATGAACCTCGAGGAAGGAAACACCAATATCGGTTCTGACATGGGCACAGCTCTGATCACCACGCTCTACGGCTGCATTCTGGCCCATATGTTTTTTGGACCGATTGCCACGCAGCTGCGCAACCGGGACGAGGAAGAGGTGCTGTGCAAGATGATTATTGTGGAAGGTGTCATGTCCATTCAGGCGGGTGAGAATCCCAAGTTTCTGAGAGAGCGGCTGCTGACCTATATGGAACAGATGCAGCGCGAGCTTGCCAACGGCGAGAGCGGCGAAGGCGGGAAAAAATCCAGGAAGAAGGCCAAAAAGGCAGATAAGTAAATGGCCAAGGGACTGACAGGGAGAGAAGGAAGGCAGCCTTGAAAAATCTAAAAGGAAAAAAGAATCGGGGCGGAGGAGCCAACTGGATGGATACCTATGGCGATATGGTGACGCTTTTGCTCTGCTTTTTTGTGCTCCTCTACTCCATGTCCACCATCAGCGAAGAAAATTGGAAGGCGCTTGTGATGAGCTTTAATCCATTGGCAACGGAGACATTGACTGCTACTCCTGGAGGAGACGGACCGAACGCAGACGCCGACGAGGCAGGTGGACCTGTGGATCTCCAGGAGCAAATTGACGAGGATATCGAGGAGTTTTATCAGGAGCTGACGGCATTTATCGCACAGGCTGGGGAAGAGAGCAATATCTCCGTTACAAAGGACGGCGGTAAAATTTATATCTCCTTCAACCAAGTGGTATTCTTTGACGGTGACAGCCCCGTTTTGAAAGAGGAGGCAAAACCAATCCTAGATACAGTGAGCGGGATGCTCAGCAATGCGGCGGAGTCCATTGATGAAGTTCGGGTGCTGGGGCATACGGCGCAGGCAAGTCCGAAGCGGCCCAATAACGTGGCAACAGACCGCACCTTGGCAAGTCAGCGGGCCGCCAATGTGGTGATTTATGTCCAGGAGCACAGTTCACTTGACCCGGCGCGGCTGGTCAGCGAGGGAATTGGCCAGTGGCGGCCTGTGGCCACCAATGATACTGTCGAGGGACGGGCGCAGAACCGCCGAGTGGAAATGATCGTAAGCGGCCGAAACCTGGAGCAGGAGCTGCAGGGCGGCATTTTGCAGTACACAACCGAATGAGCTGCGAGAGCGGGTGCCAGAGGCTTCATATTGCCATGCGTCGTGTGGAGCTGCATCCGATTGAAGAGTGTGGGAAGGGATTTCATGGCAGAAGTATTATCACAAAGTCAAATAGATGCTCTGCTGAATGCGGTTCGCAGCGGCGAAAAGGATTTAAATGAACCTGCGGAGGAACAGCAGGAGAAGAAATACCGGAAATATGATTTCAGCAGTCCGAGGAAATTTACCAAGGACCGGATTAAGATGCTCAACGGCATTTTTGAAAACTATGCCCGTATCATTAATTCCCGGCTGAACGCGAGGCTGCGCTTTAACGGCGAGATCACCGTGGAGAGTATTGAGGAGCAGCGGTACTATGAATTCTCCAACGCTCTGACGGAAGGCGATGTCCTGGCGCTTGTAAACGCATCTGTGAAGGGGAAGGAAGAGGACACGCCGGTGATGTTCTATCTCTCTACTTCCACTGCGTTGAGTATGATGGACCGGCTGCTGGGCGGCGACGGAGCGGTTGATGAGGCATCGACCACCGAGTATAGCTACACGGATTTGGAGCTGCGGCTGTATGAAGACTTGGTGAACGACATGGTGTCCGTTATGGGGAGCAGCTGGGAGAATTATATACCCATTCAGTTTTCCTACAGCAAAACAGACGTCAATCCCACGCTGAGCCAGATTATCGGGCTGGATGAAATTGTCATCATTGTGGATATGAAGATGCAGTTCAGCGATGCGTCCGGACGGATGAGCATCTGCCTGCCGGGAGAGATGCTGAGCAATATTTTTGCGGAAATCAGCAAGGAAAATCCCATCCGCAAGGCGGCGGCAGAGGACAAGTCGGAAGAGATCTTTGACAGCCTGCGGGACTCCACTCTGGAAATTGTGTCCACATTGGGGCAGGCACAGCTTTCCCTGCGTGATATCTATCATTTGAACGTTGGGGATGTGATTGACCTGGGACGGTCCAAGCAATCCTCCGTCTACCTGGACATCGGCGGCTACCACTGGTTTACGGGCAAAATGGGAACGCACAAAAAAAATATGGCAGTCAGGATAGATGAGGTATGCTATCAGGCTGAACAAAGGAGCGAAGAGGCAATATGAAGAAGGAACTGTTTAGCCCGATGGAAATTGATGCCATCGGGGAAATGATGAACATCAGCCTTGGCTCCTCGGCTACAGCGGTTTCCAATCTGCTGGATCAAAGAGTGGACATCACAACGCCGGAGGTCACTGTGGTGGAGGTGGAGGATTTTTCCATTGGAAATCTGGAACCGGCCATGGGCGTGGAGATCAAGTATGTGGAGGGTCTGGAGGGCAGCAATATCATGCTGCTGCGCCGCAGTGACATCAAGGTAATTGTTGATATCCTCATGGGAGGCGAAACTCCGGAGGAGGAGTTTGAGCTCAATGATCTGACTATTAGCGCGGTCTGTGAGGTCATGAACCAGATGATGGGCGCCGCTTCCACAGCGATGTCGGATTTCCTGGGCTTTCCGGTTAATATTTCCACGCCGATCCCCTTTGAGCTGAAAAACCTGCAGGAATTTAAGGAGAACCATCTTCCGCAAGGGGCCAAGACCATTGTGGTGGTCCGCTTTTCTCTGAAAATCGAAAAAGCGCTGGAGAGTGAGTTCATGAATGTCATGAGTGTCTCTCTGGCCAAGGAATTATTAGCGGGTCTGGGCCTGGAAGAGGAGGATGACTGTCCGGCCCCTGCAGAGCCCTCGATGGCCTCTGGCGGCGGGAAGCAGCTGAGTCAGGAAGAGATTGAAAAACTTCTGGCGGCGGAGCGGAGCGGGAAAGAAGCGCCGTCCGCTCAGGAGATGCCTTCCGGTTCCAGCGGTGGAAAACAGCTGAGCCAGGAGGAGATTGAAAAGATGATGGCAGGGAGTTGGGGGGAGGCCCCGGCGGAACCCTTGCAGCAGCCGCCATCCGCCTCTTCGGAACCGGCAGATCAGTTGACGCAGACCAAGCCCGCGGCTTCAGAGCCGGCGATGCAGACACCGGCCCCCGTACAAAGCGGGAACCCGTCCGGAGGGACCATGGGCGGCTATCCCCCATATTACCCGTATCCACCCTACCCGTATCCTCTCCCGGCTCAAGTGGGGGCCATGCCTCCCGAACCGAAGGTGATCAACACAATGCCTGTCGATATGCCGGAAATGGATGCGCAGGAGGTGCTTGGGAAGGAGCAGGCGGAAAATCTGGACCTGATCATGGAGGTCCCGCTGCAGATTACCGTGGAAATCGGGCGGACTCAGAGAAAGGTGCAGGAAATCCTGGGCTTTTCCAAAGGGTCTCTTGTTGTGCTGGATAAGCTGGCAGGAGACCAGGTGGATTTGTTTGTGAACGGAAAGTGCATCGCAAAGGGAGACGTGGTTGTTATTGATGATAACTTTGGAATCCGTATTACGGAGATTGTCAAAAAGCCCGGTCTGATGGACAGCATTAAGAAGTAATTAACATGCGCGGAAACGCCGTGAATAAATTCGCTTGAAAAGGATGGAATGAGAATGGCTAAGAAAATTTTGCTGGTAGATGACGCCGCCTTTATGCGGAAAATGATCAAGGATACGCTGAGCAAAAACGGCTACACAGATTTGTATGAGGCCGTTGACGGAGCGGATGCGGTGGAAAAGTACAGCGAGATCAAGCCGGATTTGGTGATTATGGATATCACCATGCCCAATATGGACGGTCTGGAGGCGCTCAAGGCAATCAGAAGCAAGGATAGCAGCGCGAATGTGGTCATGTGTTCCGCCATGGGACAGGAGGGAATGGTAATGGATGCGGTCCGCTCAGGAGCGAAGGACTTCATTGTAAAGCCCTTCAAGCCGGATCGTGTGCTGAAGACCGTGAACAATATTTTGGGAACTCCCTGATGGAGAGCCATGCTGGATTCTGATATTTCTGCCCTGCTGTGGCTCCTTTTTTCTATCATAGCTGTTCTGATCCTGGCTTGCTGGGCGACACGGCGGATCGTGGGAGGGATTCCGGCGTCTCATATCAAGAGAACTGGGAGGCAAATAGAAATTCTTGCACAGACTGCCATTGGGAAAAGCGAGGCGCTGATTCTGGTACAAGCTGGCGTGCGCTGTTTTCTTCTGGGCGTTACGGCCAATGCCATCACAGTACTGGCTGAATTTACCGAGGAAGAGACAGCGATTTTGAGAGAGAAGCCGAAAGATCAGGAGAACGGCGGGAGGCCGGGATTTATCGAAGTGCTTCAAAAAAGCCTAAAACAACAGCGGAGGTGAATGCCCGGTGAGCGAAGGAATCATCAATATTAACGGCGATCATGTGCAGACGCTGGAAATTTTGTTTCTTACCACTGTAATCGCTCTTCTTCCCTCCCTGCTGGTGATGATGACCTCTTTCACCAGATATATCATCTCCTTTTCCTTTTTACGCTCGGCAATCGGAACGCAGCAGACTCCGCCCAACATTGTGCTGATCGGAATAGCACTGTTTCTGACGTATTTTACCATGCAGCCGGTGTTTACGCAGATCCGCACAGAGGCATATGAGCCATATGCCGCGGAGGAAATTTCTCAGGAGGAATTTCTGAGCCGGGCAGAGGTCCCCTTAAAGGAGTTTATGCTCCGCAATACAAAGACAACCACGCTGACCATGTTCTGCGACTTGGCCCATATAGATGTGGGGGCAGAGATTGATACAGAGACAGCGATGAAGCTGCCGCTGCGCGTGGTTGTGCCGTCGTTTATGACCTGCGAATTGCAGCGAGCTTTCATGATTGGATTGGTGCTATATATTCCATTCATGCTGATCGACATTGTTGTTTCCTCTACTTTGATGTCTATGGGCATGATTATGCTGCCGCCATCCATGATCTCAATGCCCTTCAAGCTGCTTCTTTTTGTTACGATCAATGGCTGGGAACTGCTTTTTTCCAGCTTAGTGCAGAGCTTTCATTAGCGGAAAGAGACAGGAAATATGGATACGACAGTTGTAATGAGCGTGATGCGCGATGCAGTGGGAGTGACGCTGAAGCTTGGCGGTCCGATGCTGCTTCTGAGTATGCTGGTAGGTGTTGTAGTTGCGGTTTTGCAGGCGGTGACACAAATTCATGAGCAGACGATTTCGTTTGCCTTGAAGCTGATTGTTGTGGTGCTGGTGCTGCTGGTCGGCGGCGGCTGGATGCTGGAGACACTGCAGGACTATACGAGGGAACTGTTTGCAATGATTGCCGCTTAGCAGGAGTGCGGACATATGGTCGATTGGGGAGAGTTGACCCTGTTTTTATATATCACTGCCCGCATGAGCGGATTTGTTTTGTTCAATCCGGTGCTGGGACGGCGGAATATTCCGGGTATTTTTCGGGGCGGCCTCATTTTGGTGCTATCCGTGTTTGTGTTTTCCGTAACGGAACAGAAGGTGGATGCGCCGGGGGAGACCATTGTTTTCGCCATTCAGATCCTTTTGGAGCTGGCACTGGGGTTCGTCCTCGGCATGGTGATGAATTTTTTCTTTTACATCGTCCAGCTTGCAGGTCTGACGGTTGATACCCAGATGGGTATGACCATGAATCAGATTTACGACGCAGGAGCACAGGGTAATTTGTCTGTAACGGGAGAGATTTTGAATGTTCTGATGACACTGCTGTTCTTTGCGGCAAACGGACATCACACATTGCTGCGTATGATGGCAGCTTCAGGACAGATTGTGGGCTTTGGCAGTGTTGCCATCAGCCCGGATGTTGCAGGAGCGGCCCTGGAGCTATTCGTAGAATGCACCGTGTTGGCTGTAAAACTCTGTATGCCGATTTTGGCAGCGGAGCTGCTGGGCCAAGTGGGGATGGGAATCTTGATGAAGGCGATTCCACAAATCAATGTATTTTCCATCAATATCGAACTGAAGGTGCTAATCGGGCTTGTTCTGTTGCTGTTGCTGATTTCACCCTTCAGTGAATTTTTGCTGCAGACTGAAATAACCATGCTGGACAGCCTGCGGGAATTGCTGGCTATGACCGGGTAGACGGCGGACAGCTCGGGAGGACAGGGGGGACAATTCTTGGCGGAGGGCTCTAAAACCGAAAAGGCGACCCCAAAGAAACGACGTGACGAACGCAAGAAGGGCAATACGTTTTTAAGCCAGGATGCAGTGGCTGTGGCAACGCTGACGGCCGCAGTCTGTATGCTTTTTTTGCTGGCCAAGACTATGACCACGGCGATGGGAGAATTTATCGTCTATTGCCTGTCTGCCTGCGAAAGCCCGACGGGGGGGACAGAGCTCCTCCGGGAGATTGAACAGCAGGCATCTTGGATTCTCGCAAAGACTGTGCTTCCTATCATGCTGGTGACCGGCTTTTGTGCTGTGGCGGTAACGCTGGCGCAGACAAAATTTCTGGTCAGCGGCGAGTTGTTGCGGCCCAAATTTAGCAGAATCAGCCCAAAGCAGGGCATCAAACGTCTCTTCTCCCTGAAAAGCGTCATAGATGCATTGAAGGGAGTAGTGAAGATCACGCTGCTTCTGGTGATTGTGTACCTGAGCTTGAAGTCGCAATTTCTAGAGAGCGCGAAATACCTGTACACGGATATTGGAGCTGCATGCCGCCACCTATTTGAGAGTGGAAAAAGCATGGCAATCTCCATCATTATTGCATTTATTGTGATTGCGGCGCTGGATTTTATGTATCAATGGTGGGAATATGAGCGGCAGCTGAGAATGAGTAAGCAGGAGATCAAGGAAGAGTATAAGCAGATTGAGGGAGACCCGCAAATCAAGGGAAAAATCAAAGAGAATCAGCGAAAAATGGCACAGCGGCGTATGATGCAGCAGGTTCCTCATGCGGATGTTGTTATCCGCAATCCCACACATTTTGCGGTGGCACTGCGCTATCAGCCGGAGAAGGACAGCGCGCCCATTGTGCTGGCAAAGGGACAGGATGAATTAGCTGCGCGCATTGTGAGGATTGCGCAGGAACATCAGGTGGAGGTTGTTGAGAACGTACCGCTTGCCAGGGCGCTTTATGCGCAGACAGAGTTGAACCAGGAGATTCCGCCGGAGTTGTATGGAGCGGTGGCGGAGGTGCTGGTTTACATTTTCAAGTTGACAAAGAGAACGCTCTGAAGCGGTTCGTCCCTTGCCCGATAGACCGGGGCGGGCGGTTTTTGGCGTTAGATGTTCAGAAGCTGCAGAGATGGCAGTGAGCAATGGAGGGCAAAGCACACATGAAACGGCTGCTTAACATAGCCTTGGATAATGCGGTGGCGTTGGGCGTCGTAGTCATCGTCTTGTTTTTAATCATCCCGCTGCCCACCTTTCTGCTGGATTTTTTACTGATCGTCAATATCGGTTTGGCGATTATGATCCTGATGATTACCATGAATATCTCGGAGGCGCTGGAATTTTCGATATTTCCATCCCTGCTGCTGGTAACCACGCTCTTCCGCCTGGGACTGAATGTATCCAGTACCCGGATGATTCTCCGAGACGGCTATGCGGGAGAGGTCATTCAAAATTTCGGCCAGCTGATTACCGGCGGAAATATTGTCATCGGTGTGGTGATTTTTTTAATCATTGTGCTGGTGCAGTTTATTGTGATTACAAAGGGCGCCGAGCGTGTGGCTGAGGTGGCGGCTCGCTTCACGCTGGATGCGATGCCGGGCAAGCAGATGGCCATTGACGCGGATCTGTCCTCCGGCCTGATTAATGAGCAGGAGGCAAGGGCCCGGCGCCAGAAAATACAAAAAGAGGCGGACTTCTACGGCGCTATGGATGGTGCCACGAAAATAGTTAAGGGTGACGCAGTTATGTCGATTGTCATTACCCTGATCAATTTTGTGGGCGGTGTCATTATTGGGATGGTGATGGGCGGCGGTGACTTCACTACGGTTTTACAAACCTACTCCATTGTAACCATTGGCGATGGCCTGGTGTCCCAGTTGCCGGCACTGATGATCTCCACTGCTACTGGTATGGTTGTTACCCGGTCTGTTTCAGAGGGCAGTCTCAACAGAGATGTTATTGCGCAGTTTAAGGCCCAGCCAAGGGCGATGATGACAACGGGCGTCATCCTGCTTTTCCTGGGGGTTATTCCAAATACGCCGCATGCCGCACTGATCATCGGCGGCGGCGGTCTTGTGGGCGGTGGATATTTGGTCAAACGCGGTATGGAAAGGCAGAAAACCATTGCGGCCGCCGCCGAGAGCGCAGTGTCACAGACGGAAGAGGTGCCGCCCAGTGAAAGTGATTACTATAAGGATATCAACAATGTATACTCCCTGCTGACGGTTGAGCCAATTGAAATGGAGTTCGGCTACAGCCTGATCCCTATGGTGGATGAAGGCCAGGGGGGAAAGTTGATCAGCCGTATTGTGATTTTCAGAAGGCAGTACGCCCAGGACATGGGCTTTGTATTTCCATCCATCCGTCTGCATGATGCCGCCTCCCTGGGAACAAACCAGTATGTGATCCGCATCCGGGGAGAAGAGGTGGCCAGGGGAGAGATTCTGGTGGACTACTACTTGGCTTTGGAGCCGGCGAATCCTCTGGGGGAGATTGATGGCATTGAGACTGTGGAACCGGCTTATGGAATCCCCTCTCGTTGGATTTTACCAGAGAATCGGGAGATGGCGGAGGTCTATGGCTACACTGTGATTGACCCCCTGTCCGTGATGCTGACCCATCTCTCGGAGACCATCAAAAAGTATGCGTATGAGCTGCTGAACCGAGCAGAGACGATTCAGTTGGTGGAAAATTTGAAGCAGTTCTCTCCAGAGCTTGTGGAGGAGGCAATTCCAAACGTGGTCTCTTATGCCACCTTGGAAAAGGTTCTGCGCAGTCTTCTAAAAGAAGGCGTACCGATCAAGGACCTTGGGACGATTCTGGAGACTCTGGTGGACGCCTTGGGCCAGGGACGGGATGTAGATGCAGCCATTGAACAGGTGCGCGGCGCGTTGGCCAGGACAATTACCCGCCGGTTTTGCGAAGATGGGCAGCTGCGTGTCGTCACGCTGGATGCTGAGGTGGAGAAGAAGATTATTTCCTCGCTGACAAGAAATGAGCAGGGCGTCTATCTGGCGATGGGGCCGGACCTGATGCAGCAGATCGTCACGCAAATGGCGGAGTATATTCGCAAGTTCAATGAGCTGTCCCAGACGCCGGTAATTTTGGTCAGCCAAGTGATTCGCGGATATTTCAGCAAGATGATCACACAATTTTATCCCAGTGTCTATGTGCTTTCATTCAATGAGGTCACAAGTTCTGTACAGATTCAGGCTATCGGAAATATCGCTATGGACACGGCGTCACGGAAGGCGGTGGCCCGGTGAGTGAGGCAACAGCCTGCGCTGGTCACAGCTATACAGAGGATGCAGTTGAAAACCTGGATACCCAGGAGCTGCTGAGGCTTTATAAAGAGACTGGGGATGAGGCACTGAAGTGGCCGGTGGTTCTGCGCTACACGGACCTGATTAAGAGCGCGGCAATTCAAGTGAGAGGTGTATACAGCAGCTTTGCCCAGGTGGATGATATTGTCAATGAGGGAATACTGACCCTGCTGAACGCGATTGATAAATATGACCCCAGCAAGGGGGTAAAGTTTGAAACGTATGTCTCGAAAAGAATTCGTGGCATGGTCATTGATTTGGCGAGAAAACAAGATTGGATTCCCCGCACCATTCGGCAGCGGGGCAGAGAGATTGACAAAGCCATTTCAGAACTGACCACCCTGCTGGGGAGACATCCGACAGAGGTCGAGGTGGCCGCAAAACTGGGGATCACAAAGGAGCGATACCAAAAGGACATAGCGGGAATTGCGCTGAGCAGCGTACTGTCTCTGGACCTGTTGATGGATGCGCGGGAGGCCGATGACTTTCGTGTGGAGGTTCCGTCCAGAGATACCCAAACGCAGCCCGAGAAGGCGCTGGAAACACAGGAATTGCAGCAGAAACTGGCAGAGGGCATTCAAATGCTGTCCAGGAACGAGCAGATCGTGCTGTCCCTCTATTACGAAAAGAACCTGCATATGAAGGAAATTGCGCAGGTCATGGATCTCAGCAGCCCAAGAATTTCCCAGATACATGCCCGAGCCATTCAAAAGCTGAGGGATCACATGGAGCAGTATTTTCATGGGACAAAAGCTACCACAAGGAAAGGCGGGAATTACAAGTGTTCAAGGGATTCTACAACCTGACATCATCTATGCTGACACATCAGCAGAACTTGAATGTCATTGCCAATAATATGGCGAATATCTCCACAGCGGGATATAAGCAGGACCTGTACACTGCCAGCACATTTGACGATGTCATGTACAGCCGGATGGGGAACAAGCACAATACGGGACAGGAGATTGGAAGACAGAGCTATATCCGCGCCGCCAGTAGGATTTACACTGACTATACACAAGGAATACTGGAGCCCACGGGGATAGCGCTGGACTTTGCCATTCATGGAGACGGCTTTTTTGCTGTTCAGGACCCGGATGGCGGGATTGCATATACGCGTATGGGCAATTTTTCGCTGGATGATGAGGGCTATCTCTGCCTGCCTGGATATGGACAGGTGCTGGATCCGGAGCTGCAGCCCATTTATTTGGGAACAGATCAGATTTACGGAGGAAATCAGGGAACCATCTACTACGATGAAGGCGGACTTATCGGGCAGTTGGGTGTGTTCCTCTTCGAGGATACCGGCGCGCTGGAGCGCAATGGAGAAGGACTGTTTGTGGGCGCACAGGGCACGGCAGCGCAGGATGCGGAGGTGCTCAACGGATATCTGGAACGCTCCAATACAGACATCGTCAAGCAGATGACAGAAATGATCACATACCAGCGGGCGCTTCAAAGTGCGGCTCAGGTTTCTAAGATGTACGATCAGCTGATGACAAAGGCGGCCACGGAAATCGGACGGATGTAAGGAGATGACGGAGAGATGAATCAATCTTTCTTTATCGGCGCAGTTGGCGCACATCAACAGCAGAAGAGACTGAATGTTCAGGGAAACAACATTGCAAATGTCAATACATACGGTTTCAAGGCAGAAAAAGGGCGCTTTGCGGCGTTGATGTATGAGGATATCAAGGCGGTTGACGATGCGCAGCTGCCTGCAGGCGCGGGGGCCTGCCTGTGGACCACGGACACTGACTTTTCTTCCGGCGCTGGCGTTGATACAGGAAGAGCGCAGGATTATATGATTTCAGGAGACGGCTTTTTCGCCCTGGTGGATCTGGCCACCAATGAAGTATCACTCACCAGAAACGGAGCGTTTTCCATCGCGGAGCTGCAACGGGCCACTGGCGAGACAGATGAACAGGGACAGCCTGTCATAGAGCGAGTGATGTACCTGTCCGATGGAGACGGCCGCTTTGTTCTCAGCGATACAGGCAGCATGATTGAAGTGACGGACGGTGACGCAGACCAGCCGGTGGGAATCTTCGATTATATCAATTATAACGGTATGGAGCATCTGGATGGAACAAGGTTTCTCGCAGTTGAAAAAAACGGCGGTCTCCGGGTTGGGGATGGGACGCTGGTTCGCGGGATGCTGGAGTCATCCAATGTGGATCTGGCGGAGGAAATGACGAAGGTGATTGAATCCCAGAGAGCTTACAGCATGGCATTGAAAATGGTCCAGACATCTGATGAGATCGAAACTGTCATCAACAATCTGCGAGGCTGAGGGAGGAGGAGCGAATGACCATTAAAAGCTACAGCGACCTGAATTCTTTAGAGCTTGACACACTCAGGGAAATCGGGAGTATTGGCACCGGGAATGCCGCTACCGCATTGTCCTCACTGATCGGACAACAGGTGCGGATTGAGATGCCGGAGGTGCGCATCATGGGGTATAACGAAGCCATTGAGTGGATCGGAGGCCCTGAGGAGATCACAGCAGGCGTGCTGGTCAAGATGAGCGGGCAGGTGAACGGGATCATGCTCTCTGTACAGCAGTTGAAATTTGTCAACTTGGTGCTGGAGAGTATGCTGGGAAAAGGTGTTGAGGATTACAGCGGGCTTCATGAGATGGAGTGCTCTGCCCTGATTGAGGTGGGAAATATTATGATTTCTACCTTTATCAATGCCCTGAGCAGCCTGGCGGGAATTGATATTGAGCTGACGGTACCTGCCTTTACTGTGGATATGCAGGGGGCCATTATGGCGGTGCCTATGGCAGAATATGGGGGACAGTCGGATTATATCATGACTATCGGCGGCAATTTTGTCCGCGATGGACAAACAGTTCCCTGCAGGCTGCTGTTGTCTCCTGACATCCGATCATTAAACTTTTTATTAAGGAAGCTGGGCGTGAGCGGTGGAGCATAAGCTGATTGTTGGTATTGCAGACATGAAGATGGCAAGGGACAGCGGGATGCTGGTGACATACGCGCTGGGGTCCTGCATCGGCATTTGCCTGTACGATCCGCTGAAGAAGCTGGGAGCTATGGTCCATGTCATGCTGCCGCTGAATATGGAGACCGGCCGCACCAATACCATGAAATACGCAGATACAGGTATCCGCGAGACGCTGAGGATGATGGAGTCAAAAGGGGCGATGCGCTCCCGCATTACCGCCAAGATCGCGGGCGGGGCAAAAATGTTTGAAGTCAGCGGCGGCGCACTGGGAAATATCGGACAGCGCAATATCGAAAGCGTTCACATGAACTTGAAGCGGGAGGGTATCCGGCTTTTGAAAGAGGATGTAGGCGGAACTGTGGCGCGTACGCTGCTGTTTGATGTATCAACGGGCATGGGATGCGTCCGATGCTATGGCAAACCAGAGCTTATTATTTGAGAATCACCGACAGAGAGGAGTGGCCCAATATGCTGGAAGAAGATAAAAAGGGCATTTTGCTGGAGTCTGGTACAAATGAAATTGAAGTTATGGAGTTCACCATTGATGGCAGCCTGTACGGCATCAACGTGGCAAAGGTGAAAGAAATTCTGGTTTCCGCTCCGGTTAAGCCCATGCCCCACGCACACGCTGCGGTGGAGGGGATTTTCAAGCCGCGGGACGTCGTGATCACAGTGGTGGACCTGCCGAAATATTTACTGGGAGTTTCGAAAGAAAAAGGGCCAAAAGACCTGTTTATTGTCACAAATTTCAACAAAATGAATATTGCGTTCCGCGTTCATACCGTGGTGGGGATCAGCCGTATTTCCTGGCGGGATATCCAAAAACCTGACAAGACGATATCCGGCGGCAGAGAGGGCGTTGCCACAGGAATTGCCCAGTGCGGGGAAGATTTGGTCACGATTCTGGACTTTGAAAAAATTGTGGCGGAGATCGCGCCGGAGACCACCATACAGATGTCTGAGATTGATCAGCTGGGACCGCGGAACCGCAGTAACTCTGCTATTGTGGTGGCGGAAGATTCCATACTTTTGAGCAAGATGATTGAGGAGGCGCTGCATAAGTCCGGCTATGTTAACACAAAGATGTTCTCCAACGGACGGGAGTTGTGGGACTATCTGAACACCCTGCGGGGCAATGACAGGCTGGATGAACTGGTTTCGCTAATCATTACGGATATTGAGATGCCGCAGATGGACGGGCATAGGCTTACAAAACTGGTAAAGAGCGACAAAGAGTTTCAACATATTCCCCTGGTAATCTTTTCCTCTTTGATTACGGAGGAGATGCGGCGCAAAGGAAAGGAACTGGGGGCGGATGAGCAGATGAGCAAGCCGGAAATCGGTCATTTGGTTCAGGTGATTGACCATTTGCTGGAACATACAAAAAGCTGAGCACGGAGGCATGGGCCATGGGCAGCAAGTACATTGTAAGACAGCCGATTAAAGATGCGGCAGGCGAAATCCTGGGATATGAGATTCTATATCACGGTGAAAACCAAGCCTTTATTGGAGATGCCGGTGCGGCCAATGAGTTTGCCGCGGCAGATACCATCTATAATTTTCTGACGCAGAACAGCACAAAAAGCCTGAAGGGGTCCTTGAACTTCATGACCTTTACCACCATGCTTCTGATGAAAAAAACGCCGAGGCTGTTTGATAAGTCAGAGCTTGTGATTCAGATTGACGACAGTGTGATTATACATCCGCTGTCCATGCATTTTGTGAATCAATATGCCCGAGAGGGATATAAAATTGCAGCCAACGAATTCCAGTTTGCACCCCGGTATTTGACATTGCTGGATAGCCTCGATTATATCAAGCTCAATTCCAAGACAACGACAGATGCCGCCATGCACAATATTATTGACATTGCGCACAGCATGCACAAAAAATGCATTGTCACGAATATTGAGACGGAGGAACAGTACCAAAAGGCGGTGGCGCTGGGTGCGGATGCGATGGAGGGAACTCATGTCGCAGAGAAGCTTACGACAAAGGCTCATAGCGGGGCGTATCTTCAAAGCAATTTTTTCCGCTTGATGGTGGCGGTGACGAAGGATGAGCCGGATGTCAACGAAATCGAGCAGATGATTTCCATGGACGCCAGCCTTAGCTTTGCCCTGCTGAAGATGGCAAACTCTGTGTATTTCGCTCTGCGTCACCGGGCGACAACGATTCACCAGGCTATTATGACGCTGGGACTAGGCCAGCTGAAGCAATGGATTTATCTGCTCAGCGTCGGCGGCACGGATAACCAAATGGATGTTGGAGCGGAAGAGTTTCTGAAATTATCTTTTATGCGGGCAAACTTTTGCAGTGAACTGATGAAGTATGCCCAGGATATGCCGGTTTCCAGGTCAGAGGCATATTTGATGGGGATGTTTTCTACTCTCAACTACCTTATTGATGCGCCGCTGGAAGAAATTTTAAACGAGGTCCCGATTGCGGAGGAGATTAAGGCGGCACTGCTACGCAAGGAGGGCCGCTGCGGAAAGCTGTATGATCTGGTACTGAGCTATGAAGCTGCAAACTGGAACAAAATCAGCAGCCTCGCGGAAGAACTGGGGATTCCCAATCAGGTATTGACCAGCGTGTATTTTATCTGCATGGAAAACGTCAATATGCTGTGGGAGCAGTTGAACCATCCATATGTGGGACAGGAACAGCCTGGGGAGAGCACACCGGAAGAGTCGCAATAAGCCTATAAAAAGTGAAAGCCTGGCGCAGCATCGCGTCAGGCTTTCAAATATGATAGACCTATGATATGTCATGCCGGGGATGCTCCAGGACCTCCTTGCATGCGCGCAGGATCTGGGCGGTGACAGCGGAACTGAAGCGCCCCTCATATATAGAGAGCCTGGAGGTGAGTTCATGGACCGGCATGACAACATATTTAGGGGGAAGCTGATTCAGTGCCAGCGCCAAGACGTCATTCCTGCAACGGCTACAGCGGCATAGACCAAAGAGGCCCATATAATGATCGGCTTTTTCCTCCACTAGAAGCTGCATAATGTTTTCACAGGCGGTCTCGCAGACTGTGGGAGTGGAAAGCGGTTCCGCGGGCGGCTGCGTTTCAGCATCTTTTTCGGTGGCTGGGGGTGTGGCCGGCGGCACTTTCGAGGAAGGGGGTGCGTTCTGCAGGGGATTTTCCTGTGAAAGGGAGGGCGCTGGCGGCTTGGATATGGGGGAAGGATGCGCTGGTGCTTCTGTTTCGTCTTCCAAGGATGCCTGCAGGGCGTCCTTAATGGCAGAGGAGACTGCCATATCATTTTGCAGAGATGCCAGGATAGGGGGGGGCTGCGGGCTGTGGGCGTCTTCCGGCAAAGCAGCAGATGTAGCCGCGCTGTCCGTGGGCAGAGGGGACTCGGTGCCGCGGCTTCTGCTGAGCAGATTCATGACATGGGCGGTTTTGCTGGTATTGGAACCCTTTACTGAGGCCATATGAGCGATACTCCTTTATGTTCAAAAAGCGACCGGCAATCAGATTTTTTCCGCAAGTGGAAACTGATCTCCCGCCACAATGCTTACGATCCTCTGCAGATCCTGTGCTGGATTGGAGGATGGGCGGTATGTAAGAACACTCTGACCATGGGCGGGGGCCATAGCGACGCCGACGCCTCTTCGAATCTTCGTGGGGAACACTTGGCTGTTTAGTTGACAGGCAACCTCTTCCGCCAGCTCCAGAATCTCCCGGGAGAGAGTCAGGCGGGCGTTAAACTTATTGAGGAGAATGCCCAGAACCTTCAGGCCCGGATTAAAGGATTCACGGACCGCTTCTATGGTGTCTTGAATCTGAGAAATTCCAACCAGGCTGAGAACCTCTGCCTCCATGGGAATGATGAGGCTTGTTGAGGCGACATAGGCGTTGATGGTCAGAATATTCAGCGCCGGCGGAGTATCAATCACAACAAAATCATAGGTGCCTGAGAGCAGATTCAGCTGCTGGGCGAGCATAAACTCGCGGCGCGGCGCTGTAAATGAAACCTCGGCGGTGGACAACATGATGTCAGAGGGAAGGACATCTCCATATTGAGTGGATATTACGGCCTCTTGAATCGCAGCGGTGCCAGTGAGCACATCATAAACAGTATGACCGCTTCCAATATCCAAGCCAAGGGCAAAGGCCAGATTTCCCTGGGGATCAAGGTCGATACCCAGCACCCGAGCACCTCTTTGATGAAGACCGCAGACCAGCGCTGCGGCGACGGTCGTTTTTCCGACGCCGCCCTTTTGATTGGTAACAGTAATAATCTCTGGCAAGGAATTCCGCCTCCCAATGTAAAAACTGTGAGATTCCCTCTTATTTTTCTAAAGAGATGTGCCGATAAAAAAATAGAAGAATTATGAAATCCGCTCATAGAGAATATCGACAAATTCAGCCAATAAATAAGAGGGCAATGCCCAGTTTTTCAAAGGAGTGAAAGCATATGGCATCTGTCAGCAGCGTGGGCAGCAGCTCCAGCAGCATCTACGGCACCCGGAATGTCATTTCAGGCTTGGCCAGTGGAATTGACACGGAAACTCTGATTGAGAATGCGGTCTCCGGCTATCAACTGAAAATTCAGGGCCTGCAACAAAAGCGGACCAAAGTGGAGTGGCAGCAGGAGGCCTACCGCAGTATTATTGCAAAAATGTCGGCCTTCACCGATAAATATACCTCGTATATGTCCGCTACAAACCTGATGTCCACAGCCTTCTTTGACAGCGCAGTTAAGGTCAGCACGGTCGGCGCTTATGCGGATAAGATATCCGCCAGTGGCAGGACCAACAGCGATGTACAGATCTTGGGTGTCAAGCAGTTGGCCAAGGCGGCAATCTACACGGTCTCCGGCTTGGCCGGCGGGAGCGGTGATAAGCCTTCTGTTTCCGGAGAGCAAATCAATTTGAAAGAGAAGCAGCCGCTGAGCAACATCTCTGGTTCACTGACGATTAACTATGGCGGGGGACGGACTTACACCGTCGAATTTGGTGAACTGGATATTTACAGCAGCGCCGACGAGCTGGCCAAGGCGATTGACGAAAAGCTGAGCAAGCAAAGCATGACGCTTTCGGACGGCACAATGGTGGAGGCAAATACAAGAATCGGAGTGCGCGTCAACGGCGAAAGCATTGAATTTTATGACAAGGGCGGCGCTGGCAACAATGTCTACATCAGTTCGGCCAGCGGGGATATCAAAAACACTTTGGGACTCACCCCATCCGAGAGCACCAAGAGTCTGGACCTGTCTGGCGTGGAGCTTGTGAATGAGGACAGCACTGTGGGGGACTATCTCTCCGGTAAGGAGCTGACGGTCACTCTGGACGGTGTGACAAAGAAGATCACTCTGCCCGACTATCGAAAGCCGGATGGGCACACATGGACCAATACGGAGTATCTCAAGGCGCTGCAACAGAAGCTGGACGATAGCTTCGGCGCTGGTAAGATTGAAGTGGACCTCAACAATGTCAGCGGTCGGGATGCGCTCTCTCTGAAGCTGACGATTCAGAAAGGCTCTACTATGGCGGTTTCCGGCAATGCGGCCGAGGCGCTTGGCCTGGGAAGCGGTGCCAGCACCTATGTCGACACCAGCCAGACATTGGGAGATATCTTGAAGGACGCGGACTGGGGCAAGTTTACCATGGCAAAAGCCGAAGGCGAGGTCAAAAAAATCGATGTGGAGGCCACTGAGGACACCCCTGCCTATTCCTACTATGTGGATTCCAAGGGTAACAAAGTGGCCAAGAGCTACGACGGCAAAGATGGTGAATATTACCGAGTGGACGACAAGGGCGAATTTCTGTATGAGTTCAAGGTCAACGATCAGGTGGTGGGCAGCTTCAACAAAAACACCGCCCTGGAGAGTGTTCTGACCGCAATCAACGGAAACGCGGATGTGGGAGTCACTGTCAACTATTCCAAAACCACCAACCAATTTCAGTTTGTGGCCAAGGAGAGCGGGGCCGCAGGCCGTGTGGAGATGGGCGACGGCCTGGCCAGTGCCCTGTTTGGGGGCGGCACGGAGGAGAAGGGGCAGGATGCAATCCTCTCCATGTCGGTCAATGGTCAGATTCTGGAAGATATTACTCGCAGCAGCAATACCTTCAACGTGGATGGCCTGAATGTGAATTTGAAGGGAACCTTTAACTATGCGGAGACGGATGTAAAGGATGAAAACGGGGCAGTCATAACAGCGGCGGGGACGCTGGTGGAGGATCCAGAGGCAGTGACCTTTACAGCTACCTCTGACGCGGATAAAATTGTGGACGCGGTCCGATCCATGGTGGAGGACTACAACGCCATGGTGACGGAGATTAAGAACGCCTACTCTACTCTGCCTGCCCAGAAGTCCAGCGGCGCATATTATGAACCGCTGACGGACAAGGATATGGAGGGAATGTCTGAGTCCGCTATTGCCGCCTACGAGGAGAAAGCAAAGCAGGGGCTGCTGTTTGGCGATTCTGATCTCTCCGCCCTGTACAGCCGCCTGCTCAATGCCGTCTCCATGACCGGCAGCGACGGCGCAGCACTGAAAGCCGCTGGGATTACCACAGCTTACAACAACGGCCTGACGACACTGACTTTGGATGAGAGCGCTTTGCGCGCCACTCTGGAGACTGACCCGGATAAGGTGCGGGACATCTTTACCAAGAGCACGGAGAGCGGCGCTTCTAGCAGCGGCCTGATGCAGGCGCTGAAGACGCCTCTGGACCTGTACGGAAAGACGAAGGGCGGCAAGGGAATCCTGGTGGAGAAGGCAGGTTCTCCACTGGCAAGCAGCACACTGTATTCCAACACGATTCAGAAGCAGCTGGATGCGCTGGATGAGCAGATTCAGAAGTGGCAGGATAAAATGTCCGACCAGATTGACCGCTATACCGCAAAATTTTCGGCGCTGGAGCAGTTGGTCAGCGAAATGAATTCGCAGAGTTCTTACTTCGCCGGTTTGATGGGCGGCTATTGAAAAGGGCGGTGAGCCGGTCGTTATGGATCTGAAGGGTTATCAGCAATATAAGGAACAGAGCATCGCTACCATGACACAGGAAGAACTGCTGCTTTTGCTGTATGATGAGCTGGTCAAGCGGCTGATGCAGGCGGAACTGGCACTGGACAAAAAGGAGTATCCGCTTTTTGAGGCATCTGTGCAGCGCGGTATTGAGATTATAGACTATTTGGACAGCACTCTGGATCGGAAATATGAGATCAGCCACAATCTGGGGCGGTTGTATGAATATTTCGATTATGAGTTGGGACGCGCAAAAATCGGCAGGCGGAAGGAGCCGCTGACCGGGGTGAAAATCAAGGCGGCTGAGCTGCGGGACGCATTCCGTGAGGCGGCCAGAACGCAAAACAGAGGAAGTAGGTAGTCGAGGTATGGAGGCGTTGGAGCTGCAGAAGGCTTTGTCATTGGAAAAACGGATGTATGCATTGCTGAACGAAGCTTTTGACATCTCGAAACAGCTCGCAGAAGCAATTGAACGGGGCGATCAGGTCACCATACGCATCCTGCTTTCCATGCGGAGAGAACCGCTGGAGAGTTTGCGCAGGATCCGCCGTGCTTTGGAGGAACAGCGGGACGCGCTTGCGCCGGCGCAGGCGCGTCAGCTGGCGGAGCTTCTCAACGGGGCCGCGGCAGCGGGGAAGGAAGAAGAGAGACTGGCAGAGCAGGTGGCGGTCAACGGACGGCTGCTCAGGCAGCTTGTGGAGCTTGACAGGATTTTAAATCGAAAGCTGGGGGGCAAAAAATCGCTCTATCATAAAAGCCTGGACACCAGCCCGACGGGCTGATGTCCAGGCAGAGCGGGAAAGCGTGTCAAGAATCGGCGAGGGAGAGGACCCAAAGAGGAGCGCCGCTGGCGGTGCTGGCAGAGAGCTCATCAAGAATCAACTGTGGATCCCATTCCATCAGGCTGCGTTCCTCGCTGTTTGGGTCGGCAACCAGAATCATGCCGGAAAGTGTAACACCACGCAGAAGAATGAAGTGGCCCCCCTGCGTAAAGTGGCCGGGACCCATCAGTGCGACCAGGAGGTTTCCAGACAGCAGCGTCTCCCGAACGGCTTGCGGCGTGCGTTCCACAAGGGAGCTGGCCGTCAGGCCATAGGCTGTCGCGGTCCCTTCTATAATCGAAAGATAGGATCCGCCGCCCTTTGCCCAGTATCCATGCTCTGCGGACCACTGTGCCATCTGTACGGGATTACTGTCCCAACCGCCCATGCTGGACACGGCCATGGACATGGTGACCGGTCCGCAGCCGTAGTGCCCGATATCATCGTCGCCATATGGCTGATCCGCCCAGGCTGCATCCCCCTGGTTATAATAAACCACTGGGATGATTCCCCCGGTCAGGACCTCTTTGCCGTCAATTTCCTTGAGTTCCGTAAGAGATGGGTCAGATATGGGCGTATCGCTGGGGATTGCCGGCTCCCCCGCAAGCTGCGGATCGGACAGTTCCTCCTGCGCGGTATAAGCGGACCACCAGGCAGAGACTTCTGCGGCTGTGTGCACGCCAAGTTCCGCAACGGACTGCAGACATCGACGGACCGGTGATGTAATTTGCTGATAGAGGGCAGGGGCAAAAAAGCGGCAGGCAGCCAGCTCTGCGATCCCAACACAGAGCAGGGCAAGGAGTGCGAAAAGAAGATAGGTTCGCCCTGTATGCTTTTTCCCGCTTTTTCTTTTCACAATTCCACCACCAGATATCGACGTTATTTGTCATTATATCAGAATCAAGGCGGTTTTCAAGAGAAAGGCGTTTGCAGCACCCACACGGTGATCCGCAGACTGGAGCAGAATGTATATGCCCACAATTGCACTGGAAAATGTAACGAAGTATTATCAGACAGGCAAGCATGGCTGGACTGAAAAACAGGTCGAGACTGGCGTAGAAGATGTGAGCCTTACGATTGAACAAGGCGATTTTGTATTTGTAATCGGCAGCAGCGGCGCAGGCAAGAGTACCCTGCTGGATTTGATTTCAGGACAGATGAGGCCGGATCGGGGCGTTGTCCGCCTAGAAGGCAGGGATTTGTCAAAGCTGATGCGCTGGAATTATACCCGGACCGCCATGCTGTTTGGAAAGGTCCCGCAGGAGCAATCCCTGATCCGGAAGATGACGGTGGAGGAGAATTTGATGCTTGCGGCCCGGGTCGGAAGAAAGCTGGAATCAGCGAGACAGCTGCAGGCGCGGATTGAAAAGGTCGTTGGGCTGGTAGGCATGGCCGGGACTGGGAAAAGATATCCTGCGGAGATGTCCATCGGTGAATGCCGCCGTGTGGAGCTGGCAAGAGCGCTGATCAACAGCCCGCCGATTTTAATCCTTGACGAGATTACGGCAAACCTGGATGATGACAACATTTGGGATATTTTTCATCTGCTGACGGAAATTAATCACAGGGGAACAACCGTAATCATGGCGACCCACGCCAGCAAATATGTCAATATTATGCGCCGCAGGGTGGTGACACTGGTGGACGGGCGGCTTTTCGGCGATGTGAGAAAGGGAAGATACGGTGATGTGGTGTAAAAAACGGGCGCGCCGCACAGCCGATTGATATAGATGAAAACAAGTGCAAGAAAGAAGAAGGAGTGGCAGTCATGCTCAAAAATATGAAAATTAAAAAGAGTTTGATTTTGGGATTCGGAATTACCATTGTTGTGTCACTGCTGATTATTATCAGCACGCTGGGGCTTCTGTTCAATCAGAAGAATGCCTATACAAGTGTTATTGAGACGGAGATGCGGGCCAATGAACTGATCACATCCATTCGGCTGGATGCCACTGGTGCGGCCAGATGCGTCCGCGATATGGCGCTGAATCCCGATGACCGCAGCGCCAATGCGGAATTGGAGAGCTACATCAACAGCGTTCTGACCGGCCTGGATGCGAAAATCCAGGAATTGCGGGAGATTTATCCTCTTGATGACCGCGATTTAGATACCCTGATTCAGGATCTTGAAGTGTGGGCTGAACAGGTCCCCGATATCATGAATGCGGTTGACAGCGGCCGGGGCGAGGAGGCTGTCAGGATGATTCTGAATTCCTGTTCTCCGCACTTGAACGAGCTGACCACGTATGCCGGTACGCTGGATGACTCTTTAAGCGAGGCGCAGCAAACGGCGATTGACCAGCAGGAGCGCTCCAGCAAGATCTCGATGCTCGTGATCATCGTAGTGATGGTGATCGCCACAGCGGTCGTCCTGATGATGGCCACAAAGCTGATTCGAAGCATTGTGGAGCCGACAGCTCAGGTACATAAGGCCCTGATGGGCTTCAGCGAGGGCAAGCTTGACATCCCGGTGGAGTTTGAGAGCAAAAATGAACTGGGTGATATGTGTCAGGCACTGCGGACCAGTCAGCAGGTTCTGGGCGGTGTGATCAGCGATGAATGCCGCTTGCTGGAGGAGATGGCGCATGGAAACTTTGACGTCCATACCAAGGACGAGAGTATGTATGTAGGCGCGCTCTATTCCGTTTTCCAGTCTATCAAGACCATCAATCACAATCTCAGCGATGCGCTGGTTCAGATCGACCTGAGCGCGGAGCAGGTGGCCGCTGGATCCGACCAGGTGTCTACCGGGGCCCAGGCACTGGCGCAAGGTTCAACAGAACAGGCCAGCGCCGTGGAAGAGCTGTCCGCTACTATCTCGGAGATTTCCACGGATTCTGAGAATAACGCCAAGAACAGCGAAAAGGCCATGGAGCACGCGAAAAGCGCGGGCAGCCAAGTCGAGGAAAGTGCAAAATACATGGAAGAAATGGTGGAGGCCATGGACGAGATTTCCGGAGCCTCCCAGGAGATCGGAAAGATTATCGCCACAATCGAGAATATTGCGTTCCAGACCAATATCCTTGCATTGAACGCTGCAGTGGAGGCCGCCCGGGCAGGCAGCGCCGGCAAGGGCTTTGCCGTGGTGGCAGACGAAGTGCGCAATTTGGCCACAAGGTCGGACCAGGCGGCCAAGGCGACCAAGGAGCTGATCGACCGGTCCATCACCTCTGTGCAGAGGGGAAGTGAGATCGTGAAGAAGGTGTCTGATTCTCTCGACAAAACGGTGGATGCTGCGGAAAATGTCATGGGTGTGATTCAGGATATTGCCAAGGCGGCCGAGGAGGAGGCCGAGGCGATTTCCCAGGTCAGAGAGGGCATTGACCAGATCTCTTCCGTGGTTCAGACGAACTCCGCCACCAGTGAGGAATCGGCGGCGGCCAGCGAGGAACTCTCCAGCCAGGCAGCCTTGATGAAAGAGCTGCTGGCAAAGTTCAAGCTGCGCAGTACGGATGATGTCTATAGTGCTGCAGGCAAGGCCGAATTTCGCGGCGAGGAGCCGGCTGAAGTCGGCGGAGCTGCCAGTGCGTTCAGCAAATACTGAGGCACCATTTTGATGACGGCGCATATGTGTTAAGCAGCAGCCTTTCTGCGAATATTCCCTGCGGTATGCTGGAAGGCGGCCTTGGTTCCGCCTTCCGGCATTTTCCTGTATCGGTCATTGATGAGTGGCCGCCTCAATCTGATCATGGAAAGAGGGGAATCTGTGATGGCAAAATGGAACATCGGAGCATTCCTGCGCACCTTGACAAAAGGCGCAGAGATGAAAAATTTTCCGCCTGTGGAACAGGCGGAAGAGGACAGAAGCGCCCTGGCCCAAGAGAGGTGCCCTGCTGCGGAAGATGCCGCTGCGCGTTCCGAACTGAAGGGAGCCTTGCTTGAAGTCTGGCGTCAGTGGGCCGGAAGGAATTTGCCTCCGGTGCTTTCCCTGACCACGGGAAAGCAAATGGAGGACCTGCATATGGACGCGCAGACGCTGGAAAAAGAGCGTGTGCGGTTAATGGTGATGCTGGAGAAGGACGCCCAAAAGCGCCTTGCAGTGATAGAAAAGGCGGAGAAAAACAAGGGCGGGTCCATAGATGCAGTATGCCGCGTCTATTTGTCCAGGGATAAGATGGCCGCATGGAGCTTTGTTTTCCCGCCGGTGGGGGAGGGGGAGCTGCACGGCGAGACCATTGGCAAGGCATTGGAGGAGAGCGGCGTCACCACGGGCATTGACCCGGCTTCCATGGTGTGCATTTTTCAGGAGCCGCAGTATTTTAAATTGGTGCCAATTGCCATTGGCACGCCCCCTGTGGAGGGCGTGAGCGGCAGCGTGACCGAACGTTATCCGCGGGAGATCGCTCATGAGGTCAAGCTGGATGAGAATGGCGTGGCGGACTACCGTGCATTGAATTATGTCCAAGTGGTGGAAAAAGACGCGGTTATCTGTGATATTACCCTGCCGCAGCCCGGGGAAGCCGGGGTGCGGGTAGACGGCAAGGTGGTGGAGCCAAAGCCAGTGAGAGCGGCGAGAGTTCCCGCCGGGAAGAACACCGCAGTGACGGAGGATGGTTTGCGGCTGATTGCCACACGGGACGGACACCTGACATTTGTGAATGAGACGTTCCAGGTCAGCCCTCTGCTGGAAATCCAGGGCGATGTGGATTATTCGACAGGGAACATTGACTTTTCCGGGGATGTCCACATCTGCGGGGATGTACGGGAAAACTTTACCGTCCACGCGCAGGGTACGGTGACTGTGGATGGGCTGGTGGAGGCGGCCACAGTGGAAGCGGGCGGCGACTTGGTCATTGCCCGCGGCGTAGTGGGGGACGGAAGGGCTTTACTGAAAAGCAATGGCTGCGTCCGTGTGCGCTATCTGGAAAACTGTGCCGTCTATGCAAAGGGGGACATCTATGCGGATTGCATCATAGCCTCCCGCATCTTCAGCGACAGCTCGATTGATGTGACCAGCGGAAGAGGCAGCATCATTGGCGGGGCGCTGACAGCCGCAGTCTCTATCAAGGCACACACGATTGGAGCACAGTCCGGAAGAAAGACGGAACTCACCCTGGGGATATTGCCCTATGTGCAAAACGAGCTGCGCGATATCAAAGAGGATTTGTACACAATCAACTCTGAAAAAAGCCGCTTGGATCAGGAACTCGCATATCTGGAACAAAAGCAGGGTATGGAAGGAATCAGTGAAAAACTGGCCAAAGCGCGTATGCGCTGGTCGGTGCTTAGAATCAAGGAGCAGCAGCTGGTAAAGCGGAGAGAGCGGCTGCAGCCAATGGCGCCGGACATCTCCAGATGCCGGATAGAAGGCGAGATCATTTATCCGGTCACCAGTCTGGAGGTGCAAACTGCCATCTGGACAGCCACAACCGTCCGAAGGAACTGCAAAGTGGTGTATGATGCCAAGATGGACGAATTGAGGGAGCTTCACTGAGGGGCTTATCAGATGGAGGGAGGAAATCTTGGAGGCGCTATGCGACTGCAACTGGGTCAATCAAATGGCCGGAACCCTGGTCTGCGAAATTATAGATTTGATGGCGGGAATTCAATTGCGGAACCATCCCGCTTGGGAAGAAGCCGCAAAGGAAAGAGATATAGATGCGATTTATGGCTTTGTGGAGGGAGACGTTCCAATGAAGCTGCGCTTTCTTGCAGAGCCCCGTATGCTCTCCCGCTTGGCCCGGAATATGCTTGGAAGCGAGCCGGAAAAGGGGGAGGCGCAAGAATACGCAATGGAATTTTTTAATATTCTGTGCGGCAGATTTATTTCTGAACTCTACAAGGCGACTGAGACAACCACGCGCTTTTTTCCGACGCGGTATGAGGCATTGCCGAACCCTACAGGGCTGGGCGGGGATACCTCGCTCAGTACCGTTTATTTTATCAGCGATGAAGAGGAATTGGCAGCATTTTCCTGGACGGCCGAAGTTGTGAATGATTTATTGAGGAGGAGCATGCATGTCCAAGTATAGGATCATGGTGGTTGACGATTCCCGCGTGATCTGCGCGGAGATGAAAAAAATGCTTGAGGGCAGTGACATCGAAATCATCGGCTACTGCCGGAGCGGCGAAGAGGCACTGGAGCAGTATGGTACGATGAAGCCGGATCTGGTGACATTGGATATTGTCATGCCGGGAATGGATGGCCTAGAAACCTGTAAAAAGCTGCGGGAGCATTACCCGGAGGCCAATATCTTCATGGTATCCTCCATGGCGTATGACGATATGATCGACCGTGCCGCCGCATTGGGTGCGAAGGGCTTTTTGTTTAAGCCCTTCACCAGGGAAACACTGCTGGAGGGCTTGAAGGGAGCATTCAAAGCCATTCATATGTAAAAGGAGCGCTGCCTGTATGACGGAATATAAAGCGCAGGATACCGATATTGTGTTCGCTCTGGACATTGGCACACGCAGCGTCGTGGGCATTGTGGGGACGCCTGTGGGAGACCGGCTCAAGGTTTTGGGTATCGAAATGGAAGAGCATAAAAACCGTGCCATGATGGATGGACAGATTGACAATATCCAGCAGGTGGCGGATTTGGCACGCATCGTGACGGAACGGCTGGAAAGACAGCTGAAGGTCCATCTGGAAAAGGTCTGTGTGGCAGCAGCTGGACGTGCGCTGCGGACTCAAAGCGGAACCTTCGCACTGGAATTGTCGGACGGCCAGCCTATTGCTGCGGAACAGATCAGCCAGCTGGAAACCGGCGCGGTCTCTGCGGCGGAGGCGGCACTGCAGATGGATGAGGAGAATCGCCGCCAGTTTTTTTTGGTGGGCTATACGGTTGCGCAATACCGTCTGGACCGATATCCCTTATCCACCCTGCTGGGGCATGGCGGCAAGACGATGGAGGCAGATGTGGTGGCAACCTTTTTGCCCGGCGAGGTGGTGGAAAGCCTGTATGCCGCCATGCATTTGGCCGGACTGCAGGTGGCCAGCATGACACTGGAGCCTATTGCCGCAATGAATGCCGCAATCCCGGCGGAGCTGCGTCTTTTAAATCTGGCGCTGGTGGATATCGGCGCCGGCACCACGGATATCGCGGTTTGCCGGGACGGGAGCGTGGTTGGCTATACCATGGTGACGCTGGCGGGAGATGAGATCACGGAGGCGCTGATGCGGGCGTTTCTGGTGGACTTTCGGACGGCGGAGGCAATCAAACGCGACTTGTGGAACGGGGCGGATCTCCACTACACCGATATCCTGGGGGTGGAGAACACCACCTCTTATGCGGCCGTTTATGAGGTGATTCAGGAGCCTATGAGGCGTCTCGCAGAGGCGATTGCCGCACAGGTAAGCAGCGTGAACGGCGGAGCGCCCTCGGCGGTGTTCCTGGCCGGCGGCGGGAGCAGGCTGCGGGAGCTGCGGGAGGAGGTGGCACAGTGCCTGGGAATGGAGGAGAGACGCGTATCCATGGCGGGCAATCATTACGCTAAGAGCGCCTTTTCTGAAGAGCTTGACCTGGAGCGTCCGGAATACGCCACACCGCTTGGCATTGCCATCTCCGCCGGGCTTGGCCTGCTAAACGACAGCTATTTGGTGATGCTCAACGGGCAACCGGCAAAGCTGTTTCGCAGCGGGACGCTCACGCTGCGGGACATTCTGCTGATGAATGGCTATACGTATGAGGAGATCCTTGGAAAATCAGGGAAGAGCCTCTCTGTCACGCTGGACGGCAGACGTGTGGTTCTGCGGGGAGAGCCGGCGGCGCCGGCTGTTCTGCGACTCAACGGAGAGGACGCGCCGGTCAGCGCGATGGTTCACGCAGGGGACCAGATCAGCTTTATTCCGGCGCGCTCTGGCGCGGATGCCGCCAGGACGCTTGCGGAGCTGCTGGGAAGGCCCGTCCGTGCGCTGGTGAACAACCGGGAAGCGCCAGCGGACACGCAGCTGAAGCAAGGGGATGTGATCCTGACACTGGAATCCCCCGCCTCCGTGGCGGAGGCTGCGGCAGAGCCGGCGGCGCCGTATGTAAGTCTGAGGACCCTGGATATTGTGCTGAATGAAAAGCCGCTTCATCTGGACGGAAAAGAGGACGGAGCCCCCTATTATCTCATGGATCTGCTGAAATTTTCCGGCCTGGATTTCGACCATTTGGAGCAACCGGTCCGCCTAGAGGTGAACGGCGCAGAGTGCGGCTTCCGGCAGGTCCTCAAGGACGGAGATTCCGTCACCATCGCCTGCGTATGATACAGGAGCGCGGAGTGTGTGGGCGGAAGCTATCAACATGGAGGATGAGAACAGTTGAAACAAAAGAGAGCGGTCCTTGCCGCCGCAGGGATTGTGGCAGCCGTGGGCGTGGCATTTTTTTGGATGCGGGGGGACAGCTCTGCGGATGGGGAGCGGAGCATCGACCCGCCTGAGGAATACCGGATCGGCGGAGTGGACGTGATAGCGCTGCCGGTGATGTCGGACGGCGTTGCCGTCTATCAGGAGGAGCCTGCAAATACCGGCACAGAAGCTGACACAGACACCGGCACAAAGGATGGTGCAGCGCCGGAGGTGAAAAACACCGCCGACGCCGTTGCCTACCGTTATGAGGGCCTGTCCGGCGCCGGGACGCTGGTTTCGGCGTACACGGCAGTGCTGACATCGCCGGATCTGGGCTTTGACATCGTGGACGAAGCGTTGTGCAGGGCTGACGCCCCGGACTTCAGCGCTGAATCAGGAGATGTGAATCTGGCGCATCGGGGGGCAGAGGCGGGTAAGGTTATGCGTCTCCAACTGACCTGGGCGGCGGGGACCTGCACCGTTGTTACAGACGCCCCTGAGGGGGAGATCACAGACCCGCCTGCGCCGGAGGGAATGACCATGGAGGAGGCGCTGGACTATGTCCGGGGGCTGCCGCCCGCCCTGCTTGGGCTGGAGGGGAGCTCCATGGAGGATTACCGGATTTATGCACTGGACGGCATGGCGCTGATCGATGGCATTCCCTGCATTCCGGTGGGGGTGTACCGGACAGCGGAGAATACCGATACAAACGTGGTGGAGGGCAGCTTTTTCCTGGCCTCTGACCAGAGCTGTATTTACAGGCTGGATACAGACACCGGCACCGTGGAAGAGGTGGCCGGATAAGCCGGAATCAGCCGCAGGGAACCGGGAAGGCCTGTGAGGCGGAAGGCACCGCGGCTGTTCAGGGCTGCCTGGGCGAAAACCGGCGTCAGCACGCCCTCCAGCACACTGGTCATGGAGCGGACGGACAGGGCTTCCCGCTCAGGGGAGAGGGCCCGCACCGTGGCCGGGTCCACCTGGATGATCCGCAGGCCAAACTCCTGCCCTAGGGAGATGATTTGTTTGACCGCAATGGCAAGCCGCGCCGCGGCATCCAGGGGCTGGAAGCGGATCAGGGCGCTGAACCGCCCCGCGATCTCCCGAAGGACCCCCTGACGCACCATGGCCTGCCGGGCCTCTTCATTTTCCTGAAACAGCCGCTCCGCCAGCTCCGCTGGTGTGGCGGCCTTTTTTTCGGGTTGAGGAGCGTCCCCGCCCCGGCAGGAAAAGCCCAGGGGGCGCGCGCCAGAGGGGGAGAGGTCCGCGTTCGTTGTGAAGACAAAGACACAGCGCCGGAAGTCCAGCTCCCGATCCCCCGACTCATCTGCCCGGTGGGCGGTGCAGCGCCCCTCGTCCAGGATGGACATAAAGACCTTGAGAACCTCCGGGTGGGCTTTTTCCAGCTCGTCGAACATGAATACTGTCCGGGGATTCCGGCGCACCGCCTCCAGGATGGGCTGGTCCTCATAGCCCACATAGCCCGGCGGCGCGCCTGTCAGGCGGTGGACGGAGTGGGGCTGGGTGAAGGTATTCAGCTCTGTCCAGACGGATTGATAGCGCTCTCCCCGGCAGCGTTCCAAGGCCGGGGCCAGGGCTTTGCCCAGCTCCGACTTGCCCACCCCTGTGGGGCCGTAAAACACCAGGGAAAGGGGCCGGGCGGGCTTCCGTTTTTCCAGATGGCTGTACAGCCGAAAAGCGGCGGCCTCCACAGCCTGGTCCTGGCCCAGCACGCTTTGGCTCAGGTCCCTGATAAGGCGCAGGCACGGCTCCGGCCAGTTCTGCGCCGCCGCGGCCGCCGCGGTGGGACGGCCCAGCTCCCACCGCAGCGAGGACAGCCGTTCCGCCAGGGTTTCGTAGCTCTGGAAGCGCCAGAGATTCCGGCGGAAGAGGGCGGCCAGAACCCGGCTGGCCCCATGATAGTCCACGGCGGGCCGCCAGTACAGCAAATAACTGCCGTCCCGCTGGCGGGAAAAGCCCAGCAGCGCCCGCTCCGGGACACAGCCATCCGGCATGAGGCAGCCGGGGAATTCATAGCTGTGTTCCTGCCGGGCGCACAGGTCAATGCACTGCCGCAGGGCGTTGTAGCCTGCTTGGGAGGCGGTGCAGAATTGAGAAAATGCAGCGGACATACAGTCCTCCTTCCGCCGGGGGAGCCGGCATGTGTCAGTATTCCCGGAAACCGGAGAGGGCAAACCTGCCGGAGCACACAGCAAAAAAAATTTGGAAAACCACTTAATTTTTCCAAAAAACAGCCGATAGGTATCATGTAGCGGTTCCAGAGAAGCCGCACGTCCGTCTCCCCACGGCTGTGGAGGGAGGGGCGCGGGGGCCGACTGGCCATGACCGGCCGGCGTGGCGCGAAAGGTCCCCCCAACAACCGACGGACCGGACAAAAGGAGTTGTCCGGATCATCAAAAAGGAGTTTATCATATGCGTATTCAGCACAATATCATGGCGATGAACGCCTACCGCAACTACAACAACAACACCTCCGCCCTCAGCAAGAACCTGGAGAAGCTCAGCTCCGGCTACAAGATCAACCGTGCCGGCGACGACGCCGCGGGTCTTGCCATTTCCGAGAAGATGCGGGCCCAGATCACCGGCCTGGAGGCCGCCCAGAAGAACGTGAAGGACGGCGTCTCCCTGGTGAAGACCGCCGAGGGCGCTATGCAGGAAATCCAGGACATGCTCAACCGCATGGACTATCTGGCCACCCAGTCCGCCAACGGCACCTATGACGAAGAGGTGGACCGCGCCAACCTGCAAAAAGAGGTCGATGCCCTTAAGACTGAGATCAACCGCATCGCGGACTCCGCTAACTTCAACGGCACCAAGCTGCTGGATGGCTCCCTGTCTGCCAGCGGTGCTTCCGGTGCCGCCGGTGTGCCTTCCATCTCCGGCCTGGAGCTGACCGAAAACGCAGCAGTAGCCGACAAGGGAACCCTCGCGACACTGACCGCGAATACAACGGCTTTTAAAGAGGGCGACGAGTTAAACTTCACCATCCATTATACGGATGCCAACGGCAAAAAGCAGTCCGTCACCCTCTCGGCTGTCTATTCTGAAAAGGATCCTGCCGAGACCAAGGGCGCGCTGTATGACAAGGACGGTAATAAGCTGGCGTCTTTAGCCGGTACCAAAGGCGTGGCTTCGGCTACAGAGCTGGGAACCGCCTTTGAAAAGCTGGCAAAGGATGCTCTTGGTGATTCCTTTAAGGTCACAAACACCAGCGGCGCATTGTCTTTTGAGTCCAAGGTAAAAGGCGCCAACATGAAGGTCGACAGTGCGATTATCGATTGGGGCGCCGCCGGTGCAAATCAGGATGATGCTCTGATTAAAGTAACGCACAATACTGCGGGAGCTGACGCCTATCAGTCTATCAACTTCAAAAACGGATACACTGTGGGCGATGTATTTACGATTGGCGGCAAGAAGTTTGCTTTTGCGGCGGACCAGGATGCCGCTGTGGCTCTTGGCAAAGACGTCAATGTAATCGTGGTAGACAAAACCACTGGCGGTATTGATGCTACTGATAAAGAGGTGGCCAAGATGGCTGACCTTATCGAGCAGAAGACTGGTTACAAGCCCACCGTCAATGCAGATAACCTCACCTTGGAGTTCAAAGCCTCTCAGGGAGCTGTTGCTGGCGGCAAGGGCGGTCTGACTCTGCAGATTGGCGACTCTGCCGACCAGTTCAACCAGATGATGGTCTCTGTGGGTGATATGCACACCAAGGCCCTGGGCATCGACACCCTGGACATCAGCGAGCAGGATGGCGCTGCCGCCGCTATCGAGACCATCCGGGATGCTATCAATACTGTGTCCTCTGTCCGCGGTGACTTGGGCGCTGTCCAGAACCGTCTGGAGCACACCCAGAAGAACCTCTCTGTGATGACGGAGAACATCACCGACGCTGAGTCCGCCATCCGCGACACGGACGTGGCCGAGGAGATGATGTCCTACACCAAGAACAACATCCTGATCCAGTCCGCGCAGGCCATGCTGGCTCAGGCCAACCAGGTGCCGCAGGGCGTGCTGCAGCTGCTGCAGTAACACGGGCACGGCGGTCGGCTGTATCATACGGGACCGGCGACACGAGGGGGCGGTTTTCCGTCCCCTCTTTTCCTGTCCGCACGGTCCGTGGAGAGCCGGAAGAAAGCCCTCTCTGTTCTCCGGCTGTTCCACAGGGAGCGTGGGCGTCTGGCATGGGAACCGGAGGACGCCGCGGCGGCGCCTGCCGCCGCAGGAAGGCGGAATTTACACCGGCCTGCCGGTGGAGCAGGCACATGGCCGCGTTATAGAAACAGAAGAGCTGCATATGGCTGAAGAGAATAAAAGAAAAAAGTCATGGGTCATCCCATGACTTTTCTTGTCTGTCCACGGTGTTTCTGTTCAGGCGTAGACGTCAATATATTGTCCCATGGACGGCGCGGCCGGCAGCATTTCCAGCAGTTCCTGAGCGGCCAGCTCCTGGGTGTCCATCACCTTTTTCGTCACCGCCATGGAGTATTCCACGGAAAACCGCGCGGCGCTCATATCCATGGCTGCGCCCGCAATGGATTCTAACATGCAAACACGCTCCTTCACAAAAATATGGACCGTCTCTTTCAGGGGGAAGACGGCGGGGGGCCGCTTAACAGGTCAAGCAGGGCGGCGGGGTCGGCCTCCTCCCTGGCGGAATCCTGGTTGACAGCGGCGGCGGCAATCAGTTCACTGCGCAAAATGGGGACTTCCACCGGCGCGGAAATGGCCAGCCGCACACGGCCGCCCTCCACCGAAATGACGGAGATGGAGATGTCGGAGCCGATCATCACGGATTCGCCGGGTTTGCGCTGCAGGATCAGCATGTGGCCCCCTCCTCCCCGCGGCCGAAGTCCGCCAGGGGATGCCGCATATCATAGGCTTCTGTCTCCATAATGATCTGCCGGGCCTCATTGGTCCCGGGATTGATGACCACAGGACATTTCAAGTTGACTGTGCTGGCTGCCACCGGATTTTTCACCGCGCACAGCACATAAAAGCACAGGGCGCCCGTGTCCTCCACAGCAAAAAGCTCCAGCTCCGTCTTTCGCAGAACGGGCGTATAGTCCGGACACAGGGAGAAGGGATCCAGCAGGATAAAGGCCAGTGCGGGCGTGGCAATGCTTTGCAGGCACAGCATACTGTGCCCACTGCCCTCAAAGGGGAGCAGCAGAAAATCGTGCTCATCGTCAAAGCCGAACATTCCTGCCGGAAACCGGATACGCTCTGCCGGCTCATAGTCGATCTCGCCGAAATATTTGGTCTGTAATTTCAATGAGGTGACTCCCCCTTACGCCTGTACATCGATGGGCTCATGGTCGGGATCGGCGGAAGGCGGCACATACAGCGGCCCGCCAATGTATTTGATAATCACATCCGGCTGCTGCTTGACAGAGATTTCAATGTCCCCGGGAATAAATT
The DNA here is from genome assembly GCF_046973065.1 of Flintibacter sp. Classification (NCBI taxonomy): domain Bacteria; kingdom Bacillati; phylum Bacillota; class Clostridia; order Eubacteriales; genus Flintibacter; species Flintibacter sp. Next base: position 124,177 of record NZ_JBKVXZ010000003.1, read on the forward strand.
TGAACTGCGTCTGGTTCACCCGCCAGTCAAAGTTCAGCTTATCCATCTCAAAGCGGATGTTGACCTCGCCCGGGTCCCAGTCCAGCTCCGGTCCCACCGATGGGAGGAACTGAATCCCAATATTGGTTTTCACGTCCTTCGCCGCAGTGTCCGCCGCAAACTGTGTCACCAGTTCTTCGCCAATCTGAGTCTTCAGCAGAAGCTCGCCCTGCTGGGCATAGGTGGCGGTGGCCTGATAGGCCGCCTGCCGGCCCTTCTCCGCGCTTTGCTGGATAGACCGGACCGCAGTGGGAACAACTGAATTGCGGGATTCAAATGTGTCAATATTCAGACGAATAGGGCGGCTTTTGATGCTCAGGCCGCCATTGTCCCTGGAAATTTCCAATTCCGCCGTACCCCGCGTGTATTCCAGCTTCGCGTGGGATACCTTCATCTCAATTTCAATCGGTACATTCGTAATTTCAATGAGCGGTCCCATAGCAGTGCCTCAGCTCCTTTTTCTTAAATGACACTTCTCTTTGGATCAGGCGTTGATATAATCCATCAGGCTTTGGGAAAGGATGCTGTTTCCCACCTTCAAAGCTGTGTTATAGCAGTATTTCGCCCAGGAAAGCTGTGAAATTGCCTCCGCCGGGTCCACATCCTCAATCCCCAGGAACTGCTGCTCCAGTGTATGTGCCATGTTTTCCAACTGGGTCTGATTGCTCTTGAGAAAGTCGGCCTGGGTGTCCAGCTCGATATGCTTATCCTGCAGCAAGGCGGCGGACGCTTCAAACTTATCCGCCAGACGCTGAAATTCATCCCGCTCCCCTTCGGCAAAGGCGCCGGTGGTTGCGTCGCAGTTCAGAAGAATCTGGCCCATTCGGGAGATGATGGAGACGATATTCTTGGGGTCGCCATCCGCGTCAACGCCATAGCCCAGGAAATTGATGCCCTGCAAGGCCACATTGAACACGCTGGAGCCGATCACTTCGCCTGTCTTGCCGTCCTCCTGCAGGCCCAGGCCCAGATCTGCATACTTGACCTCGCTCTTGGAGAGATAGTCCAGAGAGGCCAGATCTTTCTCCGCCTGCTCATAATCGGCCTTGGAGATGGTCTTAGAATTGTCCAGTACCAGATAATAGCGTTCCGTTGTGCTGATATTTCCATCCGCATCCACAAGCTGTCCGGCGCCCGTAGTGTCTCGCAGCACCGTGGGGGCATTTCCGGCCTTGACCGCCGCCTCATAATCGTCCACACTGATGGTTTTTACCCCGCCGGAGAGAAGATAGTTGGTCCCGGCAGGGTCGTACTGCCCCTGATCGTTCAGGGTAAGGGGAGCGCCGTTGCTCATGGCTATATCCGGCACTGCCGCGTCTACGGGGATTCCACGGTAGCAAAGGGTGCCGTCCTCTCCCCAGGTGAAAGGAACCTTCAGCCCATCCGCGCCGGCGAAAATAAAATTGTCACCGTAACGGCCATTCATGGTCTGCACAATGCCCTTTGCCAGCTCCGTCAGGGACTGCCCCAGGGAATTGCGGCCGGAGGCGGTGGGGTCATTGATGCTATGGAGGATGTCCTGATAGGCAGAGGAGGTCTTTTGGTTGTTGACATCATCCACCACGCTGCCAAGGGCGCTCCAGGCCTGCTCGTATTTGCGGGTCACAGATTCACTCACGGAGTATTGGCTGTTGACACGCTGAAAAGAGCGGCGCATCTGGAAGCAACGCGCGGCTGTGGCGGGATCTGCTGCGTAAGTGTCAAAATTCCGCCCCGTCAGAACGGTGTTCATAGCTTTGTTCAGCGTATAGGAAGACCGCTGCAGATTATAGCGATAACTCTTTAATACGCCGTTGGTAGTGGATCGAATCATCATGGTCAGGTAGCCTCCTTATCAGGTCGTAATGCCAGTACCGTTGATGAGCTTGTCAAGCAAGGAGTCCAGAGTGGTCATCAGGCGGCAGGCGGCGTTGTAGGATTTTGAATACTGCATCAGATTCATTGCCTCGTCATTCAAATCCACGCCGGAGACAGAGTCTCTGCTGGTGTCCAGAGTGACGGAGGCGGCATAATAGTTGTCCAGAAGCGTGCTGGTTCCCTTCATATCATGGCCAAGGACAGAGCCGATGTTGTCCCACATCTCCCCGAAGGTTCCGTTAAACAGGGGAATATCGCTGCTGTCGGGCGCCACCGCACTGGGGAGGTAATCCATCTTGGTGGTAAACAGAGCAACCATGTGCAGGATATTCGTGCTGTCAGTGGTGGCAATATCTTGATTGCTGGGGCGCACAAAGGAAGAGATGATCTGCTCACCGCTGGCCCACGTGGCAGAGACGGAGATGTTCGAAGCAGTAATACCTTCGGCATTATCTGTATCTCCGCGAACACTGAACATATTGAAGCCCACCTTATTGCCGTTGGCCTCCAAATATGCCAGTTGGTCATCCGTCAGCTTGATATCTGTGGTCAGAATGGTCCCATCCAGAATCAGCGGTTTTCCATCCTTGTCGATGTATTCGCCCTTTTCATTCCGCATGAATCCCTGGTTGGCTGCGTTAAAGGCGCTTGCAAGCTGGACTGCCAGGGAATCCAGGACTTTTTGATAGTAGGGAATTCCACGCTTGCCGGCAGCGTTTTCATCAATCTTTGCAATGGTATCTGCGGTGGAATACTCCCCAGCTTCCGTCAGCAACTCCCGCTCAGACTGGAGGGCGCCGTAAAGGTCATTGTCATCCAGCGCCACGGCCGCAGAGGGTGTTTTGGTATAAACCTGTTTATAGTATTGATTTCCAGACTTTGTAAAAACCGTAATGGTTGTGACATTCGTATCCGGGTCGGTCACGGTTGTAGCCTTGCCGCCGCTGGCGTTGTAATCAGCCTCCGTAATTGTCTCCAGGCGACCTTTTTCCATGGTATACAGGAGCCGGCCATTGGAGTCCCGCAGTTCAGAGACGGTCAGATCAAAGTTGGGGCTGTCAATGAGCTGCGCCAAGTTGGCATTGTTGGTCCCGCTCCCGTCCGGCTTCAGGTATTGGAAGTTATCCACCCCATTCGGAGGCTTGGTGGGATCAAAGTTGGGATTTGGCTGGGGGACCTGAGTCATGGAAAACTGGGCGGCGTAGGTGCCGTCAACCAGCAGTGTGGAGTCCGTTGTCACATCAGCGTCAGGGTTGGCGTTTCCCAAACGGATTGTCAGCTTTTCAACGGTCTGGCCCGCACCGATATCCTCTTCGGTGTAAATCACGTCAATTTTCATGTATTCGGAGAGCTGGTCGATCAGCAAATTGCGCTCGTCCCGAAGCTCCAAGGCGTTGTCGCCGTGAATCTCGCTCTTGCGGATAGAGGCGTTCAGATCCCGAATATTCGACAGAATATTGTTGACGGTTTCTACATCCTGCTTGTAGCCGGCCAATGTGTTGTTGTACAGTTCACTGAGCCTGTTGGCGTAGGAATTGATTTGCTTGGCCAGCGCATCCGCGGCGGCACGAACTTGAGTATCATATACATCGTGCCCAGTCTGATCCGTCAACTGCTGAAGGGCGTCGTACATCTTGTCCAGCTGTGCGCTGATGATGCCAAAGCCATCTTCACCGTCACTCACCTCGTCCAGAATTGCCTGAATTCCCTCCAGACCGCCCAGCTTTGCATCCATGGCTCCCACGTTGGACATCTGGCTGCGGTAACGGATGTCCAGATAGGGATCCCGCAGCTGGGACACACCGGTACACAGCACGCCATTTCCTGTGCGGGCGCCAAAAGAGGAATAATACCGGTCAGCACCACCTGCATAGAAACTGCTCTGTTCCAGACGCTGGCGGGTGTATCCATAGGTATTGATATTTGCGATATTATTTCCGGTGACACTCAGTCCTGCCTGAGACGCATAGATTGCCAGTCGGGCCTGGGTATAAGAGCCAAATGTACCAATCGAACTCATCGTAAAACTCCTCAAAAACTGATCCGCCGCAGCGGAGACTATCGGTTATACCCGGAAATCTGCCTTTGCAGATGGGGAGGACGGGGTCTGCGTCACATGCCCGGGATTTCCGGCGGGGTCGGCGTTCAGGACTGCAAGGACCCGGTCCACCTCGCGGAGGTTGTGCTCCAGAATGCCGCGGGCCGTTTGCGCGCCATCGTGGTAAGTCCGATACTGCTCCATCAGTTCGGCGGCTGTTTGGCGCACCGCTTCCTCCATTTCGGGCGGGAAATGAGCAGGCAGCTGGGCGAGCGGGACCTCGGACAAATCCAACTCCCGGAGAAGGTTCAGCCGCTTTTGCTCCAAACCGCGAAATGCCAGAGCCAATGCCTGTTCTTCGTTCAAAATTTCATCCAGCGCTTCCAGGTCATCCATTTGGGCAACCTCAATTTTGCGATGCACCAATTTCGTGAGCTGACTCAGATTGCTGAGTATAGACTGCAGAAGCTCCAAATAGGAACGGAAAAGATGTTCCATCAGTTAGTCTCCCATCAAAAAGAGTATTTTGCCGGCAATGGCCACTGGGTCCGGAGTATAGTTACCAGAGGACACTGCCTGACGAAGAGCATGGATATCGCCGGTTGTTGTGGCAGTCCGCACCTCGCAAGAGAGACGGCTGACCAGGCTCTTAAAGGTGTCCTCCCCGTTCACAGAGACGGAAAATGACACAGAATCATGGCTGCGGTCCATATGAGGCCTGGATGCGGATCCCTGCCTGACACCGGGATAATATGTTCTTGGGGAACTGATAGGGGGGATGCCACCAGAAGAAGTCAGCACGATATCTCACACCTTTCCGTTCATTTCCATGCGATATGTAGTTGCCTAAATAAAATCATTCACTATTTATATCGTCATCATTACTGGAAAGATAAGGACGCAGGAAAAATTTTATTGAGACAAACAGACGGAATTTGCAGGAATTACAGTCCTGCAAATTCCGTCTGTGGCTTCATGAAGAACCTGCGCATCAACGCAGCAATTTCAAATGGCGGATCAGAACACCGGCGATATTTTCACAGGATGCCTGGACGCAGACGGCTCCAATCTCATGGGCAACTGCCGGCATTCCATAAACAACGCTGGACTCTTTGTCCTGTCCAATGGTATAGGCCCCCTTTTTCCGCATGGCCAACAGACCAGCGGCTCCGTCCTGCCCCATTCCGGTCATGATAATACCCACCATTCGGCACTGGACTGCTTCCGACATGGACTGAAAAAGCGCATCTACAGAGGGGCGATGGCCGCTCACTTTTTCACCTGGCATACAGGACAGAGTATACTTGCTGCCAATACGGACCACACGCGTCTGCAAATCAGCGGGTGCAACCAAAGCGAGTCCGCGATGAAGCTCATCACCATTCCGGGCCTCCCGCACTTCCATGCGGCAAAGCCGGTTCAACCGGTCAGCATACATTTTGGTAAAGCCGGGCGGCATATGCTGCACAATGACCATGCCCGGAATGTCTGCCGGCAGCCGCTTCATGACTTCCAGAGTCGCCTCTGTTCCGCCGGTGGACGCACCCAAACCTATCAGAACCTGGTTCAGTGCGGGCGCCTGGCCCAGAGGAAGAGGGGCGGCAGAGAGGTGTGGGGCCTGCGTTGGGGAAGTTCCCGCCGTTGCTGGGGTGGACCGAACCTTGGCGGCAGATGCGATCAGGACTTTTTGCGTCAGTGTGGTGACAAAGGCATCCATGTTGTCCTGAGAGGCAGGCTTGCGAACAAAGTCCACCGCGCCGGCGTCTAAAGCGTCGAACACTTTTAAATTCAGCGACGAGACAAGAATCACGGGAATTGGATGCTGGGGGAGGTACTCCTTTAGAAAGTCAATTCCGCTCTTGCCGGGCATCTCCACATCCATAGTAATGACATCGGGATTCAACTTGGGAATTTTCACCTTTGCATCCAACGTGTTGATAGCATAGCCGATGACCTCAATACTTGGGTGTGCAGACAGCCCCCTGATAATCATACTGCGGGCCACCATCGAGTCATCTACCACCATAACATGAACTTTTTTGCTGGTCATAGCCGAGATGTTGGACCTCCTTCAGTTATTTCTGAAATGTCGCTGTGGTCAATCTATGATAGGGAGAGTTTTGGCTCAGGTTTTCTGAATAGCTGATCAGCAGATAGCCCCCAGGAACCGTTGCGTCGTAAAAACGTCCCACAAGAGCGTCCTTGGTGGATTGATCAAAATAGATCATGACGTTTCTGCAGAATATGACATCGAACTTGCGGCGGAAATTGATGGGGTTCATCAAATTGAAGGTTTGAAAAAGCACATTATTCCGGACGGATGGAACTACTGTATAGGTGCCGTCCGGATTCTTTGTGAAATATTTGCGCTTCCAGTCTGCGGGCATCGTTTCGGGAAGCTCATAAATACCCTTTTTGGCAGATGCCAAGGCATTGGCTGAGATATCCGTGGCAAGGATGCGGGTATCCCACTGCCGGGCCTGCGCCCCCAAATAATCAAAGAGATACATGGTGATGTTATAGGGCTCTTCTCCGCTTGAGCAGCCAGCGCTCCAGATTGATAAGACTTTGTCCCGCTGATGGCGGCGGATCAGATCAGGGATAATTCTCTGCCGAAAATATTCCAGATGCTCCTGTTCTCGCATAAAAAACGTATAGTTGGTTGTCAGCTTATTCAGGATCATCGTGATTTCATCAGCGTCCTTCTTTTCCAGCAGGTGTGCCACGAAATCAGAAAAGCTGGAATAGCCCATCTTTCGGATGCTTGGGGACAGGCGGCCAGTAATCAGCTGACGCTTGCGGGATAAATCAATCCCATAGTTGGACTTGACAAAAGTCACCATGCGCTGAAAGTCCACGTCAGAAATCAGCATGGGGGAAAAAGAATTCCCTGCATGAACAGCGTTTTCCTCAATACTCATGACTCAGCAAACGTTCGCAATCCAAAACCAGCATAGTACCAGAGCCATCCGGAATGGTACACATACCGGAAACCAGCTGTTGAGAACTCTGAGAAGGTACAGGCAGGATGTCATCACTGGGAATTTCAATCATCTGGTCGACGGCATCCACCAGAATTCCAATCTGGGTATTGTCGAAGTTGAGCACGACTAACAAATCATCGGTCTCATTCGCCGCCTTGCCCAGCCGCAGCCGGATATCCAATACCGGGATAATCTGTCCCCGCATATTGAAGATGCCGCGTATGTAGTCCGGCATCATCGGAAGATAGGTGGCGGAATGATTGTTGAGAATTTCCACCACATACTTCACATCGACTCCGAGCCGTAGGTTATCAATCACGAAAATGAGATATTTTTGACAACTGCTCTCATCTTCTGAAGAAAGGATCTGATCTTCTTCCGCATCAAGCAGGCCAGGCTCCTTCACTGCGTTCAATTCCATTCACTCCTTTGTAATGGCTATGCGCTCTGCGCAGCGGTATACAGGTTGCCGGCATCCAGAATAATGCTGATATTGCCATCGCCCAGAATGCTGCAGCCCATAATTCCGTAATTTTTCACATTGAAATTGTTGATGTAGGACGGGAGGGGCTTTACAACAATCTGCTGCTCGCCTAAAAGCTCATCCACAAACAGGCAATAAGAAAGATCCCCGGACTCTAGCCAAAGGAGGATGCCTTCATCGATCACGTCCGTGCCGCTGGGGAGACGGTAAAAGTCTTTGGCCCGGATGACAGGATAGTACCGGTCCGTCAGCTTGATCATTTCACCATCTACGGAATCGCGCAGAATATCGCTTTTAGACACCTTGAAGCTCTGGCGGATGTTGTTGATGGGGATGGTAAAAATGGAATCCCCCACAGATACCTCCATGCCGTCCATGATTGCCATGGTCAAGGGAATGCGGATGGTGGTAGTCATTCCTTTACCAAGTTCACTTGTGATCGTGACATTACCGCCCAGTTCCTCCACGCTCTTCTTTACCACATCCATTCCCACGCCGCGCCCGGAGTATTCTGTGACCTCCGTGTTGGTCGAAAAGCCCGGCATCAGCAAAAAGTTCAGAATGTCCCGGTGGGAATATTCTGCATCCGGTGCGGCGATGCCGTTTTTGACGGCCTTTTTCAATACGCTCTCGTCATTGACACCCTGGCCATCGTCTTTGATCACGATGATGACCTCGCTGCCGGTGTCCTGTGCAGAGAGGACGATCTCTCCCACCGGGTCCTTTCCGGCGGCAATGCGCTCTTCCTCGGTTGCCTCAATGCCGTGGTCCATGGCGTTGCGGATCATGTGCATAATGGGGTCGCCAATGCTGTCTACAATGGTTTTGTCTACCTCCGTGTCCTCGCCGACAAGCGTCAACTTAGCACGCTTATTAAGCTTTTTACTCATATCACGGACAATTCGGTTCATCTTTTGGAAGGTATTGGACATGGGAATCATCCGCAGGGACATGGAGATATCCTGCAATTCATCCGTCAGCTTGCGGAGCTGGCGTGCGTTTTTGGAGAAAATATCAAGGTGCAGCCCCTTCAGGTCGGGGGAAGCGGTCACCATGGACTCTGTAATGACGATCTCTCCAACAATGGCAGACAGCTGATCCAACTTGCTGAGATTGACGCTGATCAGGCTCTCCTTCTGATGCGCGGGAGCGATACCTGCTGCGGCACCTGGGGCGGGGAGTGGGACAGATGCTTTCGGCGATTGCGCTGGGGCAGAACTGGACTCTGGCGCGGGGAGGGAAGCCGGCACCGGCGCAGGATGGTAATCGTGAGGCTGGTAGGAGCGCACCGAACCCGCCGTGCGCACAACGGGAATGGCCTTCTCCCGATCCTCTGCGTGTTTGAACATCAGGAGGAAGCCGTCCTTGATCACCTGTTCCGCGGTGGAGGCGTCATTTTCCACTGCCGCGGGTTCAAAAAGAAAATCCGCCTCTGCACAGAAGTCCTGGATGGACACCACCAACATGTAGGCCCGCAGATTCTCCATGCCGCATCCCTCGTCAAAAAAGACATGCAGCTCATAGGGAAAATCGGGATTGCCACCGGTTTTTACGAAGGCGGACGATTCCGAAGATGAAGCAGCAGGTGCCGGAGTGGGAGCGGAAGCCGCAGCTTCTGAAGGCGCTTCCCCTTTAATTTTGGAAATCAGGCTATTAACATTTTCAAGAAAGGTGTCGATATTTTTATCAAGGGGTTGGCCAGCCTCTACTTTTTCCATCTCCGAGCGGAAGTAGTCAATGGATTGAAACATCAGATCAAAGAGACGGGGCCTGTGTTCCACAGAGACAACCGACATAGTATTTTCACGGATAATAAAGAACAGATCCTCGATTCGATGGGAAACGGTTGCCAATGAGTCGTACTCCATCATGGCGGAAGAGCCTTTGATGGTATGCATAATGCGGAAAATCTCATTAACATCGTCCTGTGAAAATGTATCGGCTTTTTCGGCCTCCAAGACAATGGTTTCCAATTGCTCCAGGAGCGTGTTGGTCTCATAAATATACATATCAAGGATTTCGTTTCCACTACTGCCCATAGCAGCACCACCTTTTGCCTTTTTTATATTTATCGGCGCGGTCAGGTCAAAAGATAAGAACTGCCCGAAGTTTTTTCTGCGAGGTGACATCAATATGCCGGATATTTTAGGCGCGACCAACCCAGTCCCGGGCTATGATAAGGCAGCGGTCAACCGGAATCTTCCCGTATCGCCAGAGAATACGCAGATTCAAAATATTCCGGACCCGACCAGGGTCAGCCGGACAGACGGACGCACGGAGCGTCAGGACAGCACGCTGCAGGGGGACGGACGCATCCGGTATGATTCCAATTTTCAGACATTTTTACAGCGGCTGCAAGAGACGCCGGGAATGTCAGAAAGTCTGTCCAGGATTTTTGGGTGGGACCGGACAGAGGTCAGTTCTGGAATCAGCGCGGGCATGGCTGAGGAAATGTCCAGGGTGCTTGAGATGCTGCAGATGGATGCGGCGCAGCTTTTGGAATTTCTCAAAGGACAGGCCAGAACAGGCACGCGGTTTCATGGCGCGCTGTTTGCCCTCTTGCGCAGCGCATACGCGAAGGCCGCCTCGGACGGAATGCGGTCGGATATCTTAAATTTCTTGAAGTGCTACATAGACTACTCTTCCACAGCTCACTTGGAAGGCAGCATCCTGCGAAATTTAGAGGATATGGCGGACGCCATGCCGGCGAGCTGGGCGGAGAAGCTGCGGGAGATGGCGGCACGGCTGGAAAACGGGATGGCGGCCGGAGACCGGCGCGGAAATGTGCTGCTGCTCCAGCGGGAGCTGTTTCCGTATATGTCGGACTATGTGGGGCGCACCCATGACATGGGGCTGCCAAGAAGCCTTTTGACCATGCTGTCACTCAATGCCGTCAGGTATGAAAATGGGACGGAAGAACGGCTGCTGGAGGCCTTTCACCAGCTCAGCGGATATGCAGCTTTCAAAGACCAGTTGAGGGGAATTGACGGGCAATCCCTGCTGGCCCTGCTGCGGAGCAGCTGGTTTGACGGGGAGACCGGCGCGGTCCGGTTTGCCAATTCTATCACCGCCGCCGTGCAGCGGGCCATGCGGGGGGAGTGCAGTGCCGAAATGCAGCAGGCGTTTCAGAGCCTGATGGGGGCTGTTTTGGTCAATGAGAGCGTATATATGCCGGTCAACCACTATTTGCTGCCGCTGATGTGGAATCATCGTGCGCTGTTTTCGGAATTGTGGGTTGATCCGGATGCGGAGGGCGATGGCGGAAGAGCCGGGAGCAGGCAACGGCATACCATGAAAATCCTTTTTAAAATGGATGTCCAGCCGCTGGGCCTGTTCGATATCATTCTGAACAGCCGTGGGAATGAGGTGGACATTCAGGTGTCCTGCCCCGAACGTGTGGTTCCTTTTTCCAGGCAGATTGAACAATCCATATCACAGATTCTGGAGAGGAATGGATTATCACCTACACAGGTAATCGTGCGGAAGCTGGAGCGCCCGGTCACCTTGACCGAGGTGTTCCCCAAAATCTTTGAAGGGAAGAACTGCGTGAATGTCAAAGCGTGAACGAACGGGCGGCGCGGCCAAAAAGGCGGTTGCGCTTCAGTATGGTGAGGGTGACATGGCGCCGGTGATTGTTGCCTCAGGCATGGGCTATATGGCAGAAAAGATCGTTGAGACAGCTGCGGACAATGGAGTTCCCATCTACGAGGACAACTCACTTGCCACAGTCCTGACACAATTGGAGCTTGGCCAGGAGATCCCCGAAAGCCTGTACCAGGCGATTGTGGAGATCTATGTATATTTTCTCCATTTTGAACCGGAGTTGGATCAGGCAAAAAGCAATCCACAGGGAGGGCACAGCAATGACAAAAAAGCAGATATACCTGCTGCTGGACAGTAAAAGTGCGCCATTGGCCCGGGGCGTATTGGAGACCGCGCCGGACGGCCCTGTTCTCCAAATTCATATCTTGGATGGAAAAGAGGATGAGGTCGCACAGCATGAGGTTATCCAGCTGGTGGGAATGGAGAGCGGTGGACTGGCCGTACAATGTCAGTTGCTTCGGCAGCGGGGAGAGAGGATTTCTCTGAACAAGGTGGCGTCCCTGGGATCAGAATTCCGGCGGAACCTGCGCGTTCCAGTGAAATTTCAAAGCTTTATCTATCCGCTCAGCGGAATGTGGAAGGGCCGTGGAGAAGTCCAGTCCGTGGATATCAGCTGCGGCGGCATCGCGTTTTATGGACAGTATGGACTGGAGAATGGAGAGACGCTGGAGATTGTGATTCCAATCACGGCAAAGCCGATGGTGCTGCGCTGCCAGATTCTCCGTCAGCAGATGCTGCGGAACAATCGGGCGTTTTACGCGGCGAAGTTTGTGGATATGTGCAACGATGAGGAGACTTTGCTGAGAGAGGCTGTGTTTCGTGTCCAGCTGGAAGGCAGGCCGAGACGCTCCGGCGCGGGAAATGGAGATATGGAGGTAGAGAGATGACCAAGCGCGCATCCGAACGGAAGTATGGAAAGGGAAGAACTGCCAAGAGACTGACTGCATTTGTGCTGGCCGCGGCACTCTGCTTCGGGCTTTTACCGATGGTGTCTCCGCCGGCAGAGGCCGCTGATTGGATGGAGCCTTATCTGGAACAGGTTGTGGAATGGGGCGTCATGCGGGGCGACGCATCGGGCAATTTGAATCCGGACCGGCAGATTACCCGGGCGGAGTTTGTTACGATGGTGAACCGGGCGTTCGGGTATACGGAAGCAGGGGCAAATCCCTTTACAGACGTACCGAACAATGCCTGGTACGCAGAGGATATTCGCATTGCCAGCAGGGCGGGCTACTTTAACGGAACATCTGCCACCACGGCTTCGCCAAATGCTCTGGTAACGCGGGAGCAGGCAGCGGCCATGCTTGGACGAAACCTGCGGCTTCAAGGCGGCGCGGGCGCCATCACGAGCTTTACAGACAACCAGCAGATCGGCGCCTGGAGCCGCGGACTTGTGCAGGAGGCCGCCGATATGGGGATTATCCAGGGCTATAAGGACGGAACCTTCCGCCCCAAGGCCAAGATTACCCGCGGCCAGGTGGCCTGCTTTCTGGTCCGGGCTCTGGGCACGTTGGTTCAGGAGCCTGGGGAGCAAACAGCGGGAGGAGTGTATGGCAATCTGACCATCAACACTTCAGGCGTCACACTCCGGGACACCGTCGTTACCGGCAATCTGTATCTGACCGGCGGTGTTGGACTGGATGATGTGGTGCTGGAAAATGTGACGGTGATGGGAAAGATCGTGGTGAGCGGTGCCGGCACAAGTCAGAAGGGTGAGAGTAGCATTGTCCTGCGCAATGTAACGGCGGGTGGCCTGGAGGTTGACAGCCTGACCGGTCAGTTTATAAGCCTGCGCTCCGATGGCCTGACCAATATCAAGGAGACCACGGTCCGCACCTCCGCATATCTGGAGGATCTGACTGAAGACGGGCTGGGTCTGCAGTACATCAGGCTGGAAGGCGGGAGCGGCATACAGCTGCAGTTGGCTGGCAATATTAAGGAGGTTATCAACCTTACGCCGGACTCCAAACTTGCTTTTGCACAGGGCGTTGCGAACAAGGTGACGGTGGACGAAAGGGCCACTGGCACCACACTGAATATTGATAGCAGCGCTACTGTCCGGGAGCTGAATTTGGACACAGGCACAACGGTAACCGGTACTGGTGATATCGGTGTCCTGACCGTCAACTCTGACGGGTCTGTTGTACCTATGCTGCCGGACACCATCATAATCCGGCCGGGCGTTACCGCTGATATCAATCATACCGTGATGGACTCCACCGCTGCGGCCGAATCCTCTGAGGACCCCAGGCTGCTGGCCGGGTATCCCGCCGCCAGAAATGTGGCGCCCAAAACGGCGGACATTGTGTTCAGCACCAATAAGAGCGGGACTATCTACTGGGCGCTTACCGCGCTGATGGATGGATCCGTGGATGAGGAAACACTGGTAAATCCCTCGGCCTATTCCGCCAAGATTATCAAAAATGGTACGGTCAAGGTCGGCACCTCCAAAACGGAGATGACCACGAAGCTCTCCGGCCTGACTGTGGACGGCTCCTATTACCTCTCTGCCATCCTGGAGGACAGCCGCGGCCGCCGCAGCCCTGTGAAGGTAACGGCGTTTACAACCCCGGATGACTCGGTGCCGAATTTCTCGACCGGCTATCCCTACGCCTCTGTCACAACAGACGGGGACCAGCAGGTGGTCCAGGCCATGGTGATGCCCACAAAGGACTGCCAGTTGTACTATGCGTTGCTGCCAAAGGGCTCCGCAGCTCCCACGGCCGCTGACTTCAAGGCTGCCGCCGTCACTGGAAATCTGGGCTACGGCGTGGTGGATGTAAAAAAGAACACCCAGTATCTGATCCCCAAGGTCAATACCTCGTACCTGGCGGAGGAGACAACCTATGACCTGTATCTGTGGCTCAACGATGCAGACAACGGGAAGAGCTCGTCGGTGAAGAAGTTGACGGTGACCACACTGGACAAGACGCCCCCGGTGATTCAGCATCTGACAGTGACGGATGTGGCAGCCAGGTCTGTGACGCTGACCTATTCCCTGGATGAGCCGGGAACGCTTTACTGGGCTGTAGTCAAGCGGGGAACGCAGTTCTATGCCTTGGGCATTGATGACCCGGAGGAACTGGTGGCTAAAATCCAGGTGGAATCCGGCACTGGTGCGCTGAAAAAGGGCAGCAGCACTGCTTCTAAGGCTGCCACCGATGTGCGGTTTACGGTCAGTGGGCTGGACTCCCAGACCGCATATGATCTGTATTATGTGGCCAAGGACCGAGCGGGCAATTATAATGTTTACACAGCGGAGCTGACCCCGCCCATGCAGATCAACACCTTGGACAATGAGTCACCTACGGTTGCCCAGGAGTTCACCCATGACGGAACGGACAACCCGGCTGCCCCGACGCCCTATCCGGACACTTCCATCAGGCTGGTGTTCTCAGAGAGCGTGCAGGGCATTCAGGACGTGGGAGGCCAGCAGGTCACCAGCAATTTTCTGGAGCTGTATAACAACGTTCAAAAGGCCAGTGCCGGAAGCCCCGAAAAAACGGCGGCTGAGAACGCCCTGGCTGACGCCCTGAGAACCCATATCAGCCTGTATTACAAACCGGCCAGCGGCCAGCCGGAAAAGGCCGCAGAACGTACTGCGGACACCCCCTCCGATGGGGACTGGGTGATTGATTACCGCAAGGCTATCGTTGCCATGGACCCATCGGGCAGCGGGGAGATGATCATCACCTTCCCCTACAATACGGACAGCGGGCTGAGTGGACTGAATCTGTCCAGCGGCGCCACCTATTACTTTGAGCTGCAGGGCATTGCGGACACTTCCGCCGCTGCCAATCGAATGGAGGGCATCCGGGGTGTGACCAAGCTGCCGGAGTTCACCACAATTGACGCGCAACTGATTTTCTCTCAGAGTACGGCAATTTCTCCAGATGGCGGCACGACCATTTTTGACATGACCTTCCAGCTCACACCGGCCACCGCCGCCAGTGTCAGTGACGAGACTTTGTGGGATCTGCTGCTTTGGTCCGAATCCTCTATTGAGTTTGAGCTTTATGCCAAGGACAAGAGCGGGAGCTGGAAGCAGGTCGGCGGCGCTGGCAAGACCGCAAAAATCCAGACCATGCCGGACACACCCAAAATCGGCGTCAGTATCGCCCAGCAGTTGGTGGGGCCTGCCAACAACCCCGACTTTGAGCAGTTGAATCTCATGGGGGAAAGCCGGGAATACGGCATTGTGATCAAAAAGCTGAATGACTCCACAGACCCGGGCGAGTGGAGCGAGCCTGTGAGCATCACGGTGGTTCCCATTGCCGGCACGCAGGTGGCTCTGCGGGAGATGTCCCAGATGTCGCTTACCCCGGAGAGATACGCGGAGCAGCAGGCGGGGATTTACAGTGTGAAGGAGATCGGCGTGCCCACTGAGTACACAGTGACCCACACTTTCCGGGACACCACCGCACCCACCTTTGCCAGCGGCACGCCCCTCTTTGACCCCGGCGATGAGGGCGTCAACATTGACGTGATTCTCAGCCGCGGCAATACGACCTATTACTATGTAGTCGCTCCGTTGGGAAAGATCCAGACAGTGTATGATGGAGATGTAATCAACACCGTAGACATGTGGAAGAAGCTGCCGGAGAGCGGGCTGGGAGCAGACGGAAGTCCGGTGACGGACCAGCACGTCACTATGCCCAGCAGCAACGATATCATGAACCCCAGATATGCAGGGCTGGAGTACAAGACCGGGTACGGGACCTACAGAGCCGGTACAGCACGCATTTCTCTGGACGGACTGAGTGCCGACACGGAATACATCGCCTACTTCGTTCTGAAGGGCGAAGCCCAGGATTCCTACTCCGGCGTCTACGCCTTCCGTTTCAAGACGGAGGTGGTGACCCGGCCGGTATTGACCATCACCCTGATGAATCCCAGCGCCATGATTCAATCTGACCGGGAGGCAGACGTCAACTATATGCTGATGGTGGCCGGCAAAGAGGGCGAACCCTTTAACGAAAAGCTGGGTGCTTATCTGGATCGGGGTGCTGTCAAAGAATATGCCAACTATTGGAATCAGAACTGGGAAAATCTGACGCTTTTGGAGGCGATGCGGCAATCGGTGAGAACCGGAAACAGGGATATTGGCTCCGTGTTTGACTTCTTCGCTGACAGCGTGGCAAAGGACAAGGTTACCAATGCGGTTCTCTACAGCAGCACGACAGGCACCACCATTGCTGCCAACGGAAGCGTCAGCTTGACCAAGAGCAACAATCTCACGTTTACCAATGACTTTACAAAGAATATGACTGTCGGCACTTCCTATTGGATTGTGGCGGTAGGAAAGAGTCCATTGGGTTCCGGTTATGCGTTCCGTTCCAATTCCTACCTGTCTGCGGTGGACGGTCAGCATCCCATGGTCACGTCACTGACCACGGAGACTCCGGGAAACCAAGTGTTTGAAAGTGAGCTGGATGCATGGAGGAATTCCTATCGTGGAACGGTTTACATCACATTTGATGAGGACCTGTACTTAAAGGAGAGTGTCGACAAGTGGTCGCCCGTCACAAATAAGCCTCTTCCTGTCCCCCCTGGATACGTGACTAGCAAGACTCTGCTGGAAAGCAATAACGCAGAGGTGAAAGAATCGACATCGGGAAGAGACCAGTGTAATTCTTTGACGCTTTCCTTCACGCGAATCGGCCCCGGCAATAGCATTCGTCTCACGGACGCTATTTCCGACAGCGCGGGAAATAGCGGCGCGGCAGATGGAACCCTGGTTCTGAACCTTGAGGTTGTGAGGGTGGGGAACTATTGGACTGCTCAATTTGTGATTGCCCCCGGATCGTCCGGCTGGGACGCCACCAGAAACTGATTTTCCATGCAGTAGCAAACCGCGGGAGGGCGGGCGTTTCCGCCCGCCCTCCCAAACTCTGTATCAAAGGAGAAGCCATACTTATGAAAAAGAATTGCATACAACGCGTCCAGGCCTTTTTGCTGGCCCTGGTGCTGATATGCTCTCTGGCGGTCCCGGTGGCCATGGCGGAGGGAGAGATCAGTCTTAACCACACCGCGGCAGCGATGGAGATCGGTGACACACTGACGCTGACTGCCGATGTGGCTGATATGCTGGCCAGTGCCGGAATTTCTTGGAAAAGCAACAATCCGGCGGTTGCGGCGGTTCAAGGAAGCGGGGCCGCCTGCACGGTCACAGCGGAAGCGCCTGGCGCCGCCACCATCACTGCAAGTATTACTACAGATGGCGGGGCCACCCATCAGGCCACCTGTGCCATTACGGTAACAGAACCCGCGGTTCCTGTGAGCCGCGTGGAAATCTCAACGGCTGCCATGCTAAACACCGTGGAAAAAAACGACACACTGCAGCTGGAAGCTGTGGTTTATCCAACTGACGCCACCAACCAGGCCGTCTCTTGGAGCAGCAGCAATCCGGATGTGGCGTCAGTAGACGCGGATGGAACGGTCACTGGTGCCGCACCTGGAAAGACTGTCATCACCGCGAAAACGGAGGACGGGGGCTTTACGGCCACCCGCGAGGTGGAGTGCTCCGGCATCGCCCTTTCCAAAACCAGCATGACCCTGTTGGTGAATGAGAGTGAGAGCCTCAGTTTCCCCTGTTATGGGGCGGCCAGCGGAAAAAATGTGGTTTGGAGCAGCAGCAATCCCTCGGTGGCTGACGCGGCGGCCGGGCGGATCACAGGCCATTATCCTGGGACCGCAACTGTTACTGCTGTCGTCTATGGCACCGGCTATGCAGCTTCCTGTACTGTGGTGGTGGAGGAGGATGTAGCCGACGCGGTTAACTGCACGGTCCAGTCCGGACAGTTTTGCGGCTTTGATGGCCTGCTCTCCACGCTGAACAGCCGTAGCCGGGAGAAAACCGGCGCGGGCCTGGACTATTTGATCAGCCTGTCGGTACCCACCAGCCAGGGCATCCTCTATCATGGCTATGTTTCCCCGGATGCCCATGGACACGGCGTCGGCGGCACAGAGAAATATTATTATCGGGCAGGCGCCAGCCAAATGAGCCTGTCGGAGGTCTCTTTTGTGCCCCGCACGGATTTCAGCGGTACTGCCGTGATTTCTTACATGGGCTACGCAACCAATGGAAAATCGTTTAGCGGGACCATCCGCGTCGAGGTGGAGAATGCGGGTGACGTTTCTTACAGCACTGCCTCAAACCGCCCGTTGGAGTTTACGGCAGAAGAGTTCACGGCCATCTGTCAGGCGCGGACCGGCCGCTCTGTGAAATACATCTTGTTTGAGCAGCCTTCCGCCAGCCGGGGCACACTTTACTATCAGTATAGTTCCACAGGGCAGTTTTCCCAGCGAGTGGATGGCAACACCAAGTATTATACCACCAGCACGCCCAGTGTGAACGCCGTCACCTTTGTCCCGGCAGAGAGCTACACAGGTACGGTGACGGTCCCTTATACCTGTGTGGATAGCGCCGGCGGCAGTTACAGCGGCAAGGTGACGATCACCGTGTACAGTGCCAGCGGGACCGGTCGCGGAGATGTGGAGTACACGGCGGGCGTTGGGGAGAAGGTGCGGCTGGATTCCTCGGATTTCAACGATGTATGCCGGGAAGTCCAGGGCACAAGCCTGAACTATGTCTATTTTGACCTGCCAAGCTCTCGGGAGGGGACTCTCTACTACGACTACACCAGCAAGAATGATTACGGCGGCAGGGTTTCCGATACGACCCGTTACTATCGGAATTCCAGCCCCAGAATCTCTCAGATCACCTTTGTGCCGGCGGATGGCTTCAGTGGAACAGTGACGATTTCCTACACTGGATATGATACCGCGGGGGAATCCTTTACCGGGAATGTGATCATCCGGCTGGCGGATGAGGACGGTACGGTGTATTACTCCACAGGTGCCGGAAAGCCCCTGCAGTTTGAGGCTGCAGACTTTAATGAAGCTTGCCTGCGCAGCAATGGCGCCAGCCTGAGCCGCCTCAGCTTTGATCTGCCTGCCTCCAGCAGGGGTGGGCTGTACTACGACTATACCAGCAGCTCCGGCGGCTCCAGGGTGTCCTCGTCCACCAGTTATTACCGCTCCGGTACGCCGCAGCTGTCCAAGGTGACGTTTGTTCCCAAAAGCGGTTATACCGGAACAGTTTCAATTCCCTTTAGCGGCTATGACGTTGATGGCAGCCGGTTTACAGGCTCCGTCCGCATTTCTGTGGGAACCTCTGGAGACGGAATCGTGAAATATCATACCGTCAGCGGAGGGAGCGTGCATTTTAACGCTGCTGACTTCAATACAGCCTGCCGTGAAATTACAGGAGACAGCCTCAGCTATGTCCGGTTTACGCCGCCTGCCTCCCGATCCGGCACACTGTACGATCAATACAGCGGTTTACAGGGGTCCGCCGTGACCAGCTTCACCAACTATTACCGCTCCGGCAGCAGCCGGTTGCTGGACGGAGTATCTTTTTTGGCTGTGCCTGGCTATACCGGCATGGTCTCCATCAACTATACCGGCAGAAGCAGCGGGGGAGCAACATTTTCCGGTGTTGTTGAGATTCAAGTTTACGCCGCAGGGGGGCCACCCACGATTGACGGGTACCTTCCATTTCGGGATATCAGTTCCAGCGCCTATTATTTTGACGCCGTCAAATGGGCTGTGAATACGGGGATTACCAGTGGAACAACCGCCACGACCTTCAGCCCGGATGCTGCATGCACCCGGGCACAGATGGTGACTTTTCTGTGGCGGGCGGCCGGGAGTCCGGCACCCAGAAGCAGCGTCAACCCGTTCCGGGATATAAATTCCGGCGCATATTACTACCAAGCTGTATTGTGGGCGGTGGAGCAGGGGATCACCAGTGGAACGAGTTCCACGACCTTCAGTCCGGATGCCATCATAACACGTGGCCAGACAGTGATGTTCCTGTATCGGAATGCCGGTTCTCCAGCGTCTGGCACAGGAAGCGCTTTTGATGATGTAAAAATCGGGGATTACTATTCGTCAGCGGTCCGTTGGGCTGTGGCAAATGGGATTACCAGTGGAACCAGTGCCACTACGTTCTCTCCATCGGCTTCTTGCACCCGTGCGCAGATTGTGACATTTTTGTACCGGACCTTTGCGGGATGGTAAAGGAATGGGGTAAGCGGAAAAAGGTGGTCTGAATCCCTAAAGAGGGGCGTGGCGATGCCGCTCCCTTTCCCATTGTTGGGTAAACCGTAAGCGTCAAACGAAGTAGCAAAGAGTTTGCGTCAGATAGAGGCAGGGGGGGCCGAAATCTGGTCACCCTTAGTCGCCGATTGTATTGAGACAGCTAGCGGCCAAAAAATCTACAAATACGACCTCGAAGGTCCCAAGTCCATCCACTTCAGACACTACGCCGTGAGCAGTCTTTTCTTCTGTATAGGTATTCGTCATGCAATATATGACTTCCATATCAGCGGGAATGATGACTGAGATGTGCAATGCGCCTCCAAGTTGTTGCAAAAAATGTAACAAGCACGCTCTACGGAGCGATGGGTAGAAAGACCAAAACGAGGGAAGCCCGCTTTTACAACCTGGACCATCGCTGCGGGCCGCCCACATCCGCATTTGGGCCACCAGTGAACTGAAAGAGTAATGAACCAAGAACTTTGCCTTGGGTGATGAACGCCTCAGGCAGGGTAGGACTACTTTCAGCGTCGGCTCCTTCAAAACCGCTGGAGCGGAGGTAATTCCATTCGGACCAGTGAGCGCCGTATCTGGCAGCAGATCATTGACATCTGTGCCGGGCGCCACCGTACGGGACTTCTATACCGTGGTATAAAATAAGTTCTGCGGGCTTTTACGCCGTCACAGGGCGCGGTGGGGCAGAGATCATTTGCACCAATGCAGACCGCAGCAAGACCAATGGGCCTGACCGCCTGGAAACGTGCGCTGGATGGACGTACGATGAGCGGATATTGCAACTACATTCTGCATTGAGTATCTGATCGGGCGTCAGAGCACCTTCGCCATGTGGAAGTTTGCCGCCTGTGTCAGTGCGCTTCTGGCTTTCCGCCGATAGGATATAGGATATTTTTGGGATAAGGGCACGCCTCCAGACAAGCGGCCGTCGTCAAGGCAGACAAGAAGCATGATGCGTTCAACAAGACCCGGAAAAGGGTCTCCGACTCTAACAAGGAAGTGCTCAAAATGCTGGAGTCAGGAAAAGTCAGGAGAAAAATATTGACTTGATATACTTTGTGGTTTAGGATTATTATAGATAAAGTATAGTTAAAGCAATATCGTATTGTCGGAAACAGGGATCCCTGTTTCTATGTTTGCGAAGCAAACATAGAAACCATGCTGAACAAACAATGGCTTCCGGAAGCCATGCAGGAAGGAGGAAATTTGAGACGAGTACGATAAAAGAAAGAGCGGAGGAATATTTCCCGGAGATGGTAGAGATTCGCAGGGATATTCACCGCCATCCTGAGATTGGAAGAAACGAGGTAAGGACATCGGCCCTGATTCGAAAGAAGCTGGAGGAATACGGGGTTGATGCAATCGAACGGCCTGTACCAACCGCCGTTGTAGCGTTGATCCATGGAGCCAGAGGCCCGGGCCGCTGCGTGGCACTGCGCTGCGATATCGACGCATTGCCCGTGCAGGAGGAAACCGGACTGCCGTATACCAGTGAGAATCCGGGGATTATGCACGCCTGCGGCCACGATATGCATGCATCCATGATGCTGGGCGCGGCCAAGATCCTGTGCGGAATGAGAGAGCGTTTTGCGGGCTGTGTCAAGCTGATATTCCAGCATAGCGAAGATACATTACCTGGCGGCGCCAAGGAGCTTGTGGAAAAAGGCGTGCTGGAAAACCCCCATGTGGACGCGATCTATGGAATGCATGTGCTGCCGGACGCCCACCGGGCAGGACAGGTTGGGTTCCACATCGGGCCCATAACAACTTCCGTGGACCTGTTCGACTTCACCGTCTCCGGCAGAGGGGGACATGGCTCTCAGCCGCAGAATACAACGGACCCCGTGCTGGCTGCCGCCCAGATGATCGTGATGATGCAGCAGATCGTCGCCCGCCGGGTGGACCCTATGGAGATGGCAGTGTTCTCCCTGGGGAGCATCCATGGCGGCGACGCGCCCAATGTGATCCCGGCGGAGGTCAAGTTCGGCGGCGTGACCAGAGCGTATTCGGAAAGTGTGCGAGGCGTGATTAAGGAACAGGTCCAGGCAATTGCAAAAGGTATCGAGGCCGCCTCCGGAAATACAGTACATATTCACTATGCCGACGGATATCCCAGCGCTTTCAATGACAAAGAGCTGATGGATCTTGCCGCTGACGCGGTCCGAAAGGAATTGGGTGAGGACGCGGTGGTCCCCATGCCCGATCCAATGCCTTTCAGTGAGGATTTCAGCTTCTATGGAAAGCTGGGTGGTATCCCCAGCGCCTATCTGATGCTTTATGCAGGACACGAGGGAGAGCTGGCGCCCCTGCACAATCCCAAGTGTGCGGTTCGGGAGGATGTTATGCCGGCAGGCATCAGGACCTTGGTTTCTATTGCTCTGGAATTCCTGAAGTAATCAGATTTGGAAAGTTCAAAATGATTTAACCATTTAAAGCGAAAAAATTCGCGAGAAAAGGAGAATTGTTATGAATGTGCAAGAGGTCGCCGCCCAATACGGAGAGTATCTGATCGAAAAGCGCCGCTATTTCCATCAGCATCCTGAAGTCAGCACCAAGGAATATCACACCAGCAAGGCAATCAAAGAGGCGCTGGACGAGATAGGCGTTTCCTGGCGGCCCTGTGGGCTGGAGACGGGTGTGCTGGTCACCATTCAAGGCGCAAAGCCCGGCAAGACCATTTTGCTTCGCGGAGATATGGATGCCTTGACGGTTCAGGAAACCACCGGGGCGCCTTATGCGAGCAAAAACGAGGGCATTATGCATGCCTGCGGCCATGACTGCCATATTGCGATGCTCCTGACCGCCACCCGCATCCTTCATGACATGAAAGAAGAACTGTGCGGCACGGTAAAACTGGCTTTCCAGCCTGCGGAGGAGGTAGCTCTGGGTGCCAAGTCCATGGTTGAGCAGGGCGCTTTGGACGGCGTGGACGCATGTTTTGCCATTCATGTGTGGACAGATGTGAAGTCCGGCATGGTTTCTCTGGAAGCCGGCCCCCGGATGGCGTCGGCAGACGAATTCCATATCACTGTGAAGGGAAAGGGGTGCCACGGCGCACAGCCGGAGCGGGGTGTGGACGCAGCTGTTGTAACGGCTGCCATCATCAATAACCTGCAGTCCGTCGTCAGCCGGGAGATCTCGCCTATGGACCCGGCGGTCGTTACCGTAGGGACGATCCAGGCGGGCACCCGTTGGAATGTAGTGGCGGAGAACAGCTATATGACAGGAACCACCCGCTGCTTCAGCAATGAGGTGTGGGAAACCTTTGAGGAACGGATGGAAAGAGTTATCAAAGGCACAGCCGAGGCTTACCGCGCTGAGGCAGAGCTGGAGTACCTGCGCATCGTGCCGCCCACTGTCAATGATGAGGCGGTGGTTTCCATCGCCCAAAAATCCGCGGTTGCTGTCCTGGGTGAGAATTGCCTCGCATCCAATCCGGCTACCACCGGCGGCGAAGACTTCTCCTACTTCATGCAGAGGGTGCCGGGAGCAATCGCACTGCTGGGAACCGGAAACGAGGCCTGCGGAGCCGTTTGGCCAAACCATTCCGGCAATTTCTGCGTGGATGAGGCACAGCTTTTGAAGGGCGCCATGCTCTATGCGCAGGTGGCAATGGATTTCAACGCACAGTAATTGGTCAGACTCATATTGGGTGGGAGAATGCAAAACCATGAAAGGAGGCAGTTCTGCCGCCGAAATATGTGCTGAATAAGTAAAGAGGGGGAAAAGACATGTATAACTTTGCACTAGCGTTTGTGCTCTGCGCTGCAGTGTACATCATTGGCGAGGTCGTTTCCACGGCAACAAAAGCATGGATTCCATCGGTATTCGTAACTGCCGCTATCATTCTGGTGGGCTACTGGACAGTCCTTCCCACTACGCTGATCAGCGACGCCGTACTGATTCCCTTTGGCAGCACAATCGGTATCTATCTGCTGATTACGCACATGGGCACCGTGATCAGCATCAAGCAGCTGCTGGAGCAGTGGAAGACCATTGTGGTCTGCCTTGCGGGACTTGCGGGTATGTGCGTCTTGGCACTGTTCGTCTGCCCCCTGCTCATGGACCGCAGCTTTGTTGTCGCGGGACTGCCTCCTCTCACCGGAGGCATTGTGGCTGCAACGACGATGATGGAGGCGGCCAATGCTGCCGGCCTCAAGGAAGCGGCTGTGTTTGCTATCGCCATGTACTGCGTCCAGGGGTTCGCGGGGTATCCGCTTACGGCGGTCTGCCTCCAGCTGGAGGGCAAAAAGCTCCTGAAAGAATACCGGAACGGCGGTGTGTCGGTTGCCGGCGTTTCAAATGCGGTAGATGCAGTCAACGGAAAGCTGGAAACCACCGAGAGTCCGCGCAAGAAGCTGCTGCCCCCCACGCCTGCCAAGTGGAATTCTGTTGTGGTGATGCTGGGCAAGCTGGGATTCGTGGCCTGGCTGGCCACACAGCTGGGAAGAGTTGTCATCCCCGGCCTGAACATGACGATCAGCGGCGCTGTGTATGCGCTGGTTCTGGGCATTATTTTCACCAGCATTGGTTTTCTGGATGAGAACGCACTGAATAAAAGCAATTCCTATGGCATTGTCATGTTCGCTCTGATGATGTATATCTTTGACGGCCTGAAGGATTGCACGCCCCAGATGCTGGGCAGCATCATCGGGCCGATGGTCATTCTGATTGTTGTCGGTGTTGCTGGCATGGCGGTATTGTGCTTCGTCAGCGCAAAAATACTGAAGATCCCGTTCCTGCTGGCCTTTGCCACCGCATTGACTGCCCTGTATGGGTTCCCGCCCAATGCAATTATCACTGAAAACACCTGCAACGCTCTGGCGGCGACCCCGGAGGAAAAGGAATATCTGATGAGCAAGATGTTCCCGCCCATGATTGTCGGCGGCTTTACCACTGTGACGATCACGTCCGTTATCATTGCAAGCGTATTTGCCAAAATGTTCTGATTGTAACGGCCATATCATCTACAAAAGCGGGACACGAAGTGTTCCGCTTTTGTAGAATCAAATGTTGGTTGGGATCATAGAATAGGAGCGTATCGCTATGAATCGGAAACTGATTTGTCAAATATTGAATCATGAGATGATGCTGGCCACCGGCTGCACAGAGCCTGCCGCGATTGCGCTGACAGCCGCCATTGCCCGAGAGCAGTTGGATGGAGAACTGGAGCATATCAAGGTCAGGGCCAGCGCGAATATCATCAAGAACGCGATGTCTGCGGGGATACCCGGAACGAACTATACTGGAATAAATTATGCAGCTGCTTTGGGTGCTGTGTGCGGGGCGGTGGACCGCCAGCTCCGGGTTGTGGATGACGCCCGCCCGGAAGACATTGAAAGAGCGGCCCATCTTGTGGAAAATGGATATGTGGACGTGAGAAGGGCGTTTGATCCGGACAAGCTGTATGTGGAAGTTGAACTGGTGAATAAAGAACACCAGTCCCGCGCCATTATTAAGGGAGCGCATACCAATGTGATCCTTGTGGAGCGGGACCACCAGAGGGTGGGCTGTGAGCTGCCCGGGCAGACGATGGAAACGGATATCACGCCGGAGCAGATCAGCAGGACGCTGAATATCCGGACGATCTATGAATTTGTGGAGACGATGGATCGCCGACAGGATGATTTACACATGATCCAAGAGGCCATCGAAGTCAATGGGCATATCGCGCAGCTGGGCGCAGTGGGTGATTACGGACTGAATATCGGCCATGGTATCCGGAACAATCAGGAAGCGGGGCTGATGGGGCACGATGTTGTCATGGATGCCGTAGCCATGACTGCCAGCGGGGTGGACGCCAGAATGGCGGGAGCCAATGCCCCAGTCATCACAAATTCCGGATCCGGCAATCAGGGCATTACCGCAACAGTTCCCATCTTGTCTGCCGCGAAGAGTCTTGGTATTGATGAAGAGAGAACGTTTCGCGCTGTCACGCTGAGCAATCTGATGGCGATTCATATCCACGCGGATTTCGGGCCGCTCTCCGGGCTCTGCGGGGCGACCATTGCCGCTGCCGCCGCAGCCTGCGGCTTGGTGTATCTACAAGGAGGCACGCTGGAGCAGATCGGATTTGCTGTAAACAATATGTTTGGGAATGTGAGCGGAATGCTCTGTGACGGTGCCAAGGCAGACTGCGCCTTGAAGATCAGCACCTGTGTCTTTGCCGCCTTCCAATGTGCCGCTATGGCCCTTCGGAGTGAAAGCGTGAAAGCGACAGATGGAATTGTAGAAACAGACCCGGAAGAAACGATCAGAAATTTCGTGCGGCTTGGGAATGAGGGTTCCTCTAAATGTGATGATTTGATTTTGGAGATGCTTCTTCAGAAATAGGAGGACTGTTATGAACTATAAAGAACTGGCTGAACAGGCATTGGATTACATTGTGGAACAGCGCAGATGGTGCCACCAGAACCCGGAACTGAGCCTCGAGGAAGTCCAGACCACAGAGCATATTGCGGCAGAGCTTCAGAAAATGGGCTATACCGAGATCCAACGCTTCCCGGACCATACCGGATTATGTGCGATGCTGCGGGGGGGAAAGGCCGAAAAGGCGTGCAGAACTGTGGCTCTCCGGGCGGATATTGATGCCTTGCCGGTAGAGGAAAAGACAGGCCTGCCCTTTGCAAGCCGAAATAAGGGCGTCATGCATGCCTGCGGCCATGACTGCCATATCTCCATGCTTCTCGGTGCGGCAAAGATGCTGATGGAGACGAAAGACGAATTGCAAGGCAACGTCAAACTGATTTTCCAGGCTGCGGAGGAGACCTGCCACGGTGCGGAATACTATGTTGAAGCGGGCATCCTTGATGGCGTGGATGCCATTATGGGCCAGCACGTGTGGGCGACACTGGAGGAGCCATACATCAATGTGCAGGCGGGGCCCCGCATGGCCAGTGTGGATAACTTTGTAATCAAGGTAGATGGCGTTTCCGCCCATGGGACACAGCCGCATCTGGGTGTGGACGCACTTTTGGCTGCCGCAGCGATTGTCAGCAATATCCAGTCATTTGTCTCCAGAACGAACGACCCCTTAAACCCGCTGGTAGTAAATATCGGAGAGATGCACGCCGGACAGCGGTATAATATTATTGCAAACCATGCGGAACTGTTTGGAACCACCCGGACTTATAACGCAGAATTCCGTATGAAGATTGAAGCGGGGCTGCGGCGGATTGCTGAAAACACAGCCAAGGCTTTTGGCGCGACTGCCACGGTTGAATATGATTACTATGCAAACTCTCTTTATAACGATGATGAAGAATTGAATAAAATCGCCCATGACGCAGCTGTGAAACTCTATGGGGAAGCGTGTTTGAAAGAACTTCCCCAGATGATGGGCAGTGAGGATTTTGCTTTCTTTGCCGATAAGATTCCAGCGGTGTTCGGTTTTCTTGGAACGAGAAATGAGGAACTCGGTATGACGGTGGGGAACCACAACGACCGCTATACAGTCCATGAGCCGGTGCTGCAGAGGGGGGCCGCACTGTATGCGCAGTTTGCGGCAGACTATCTGGAGCGTGGCAAATAAACTGGCAGCTGATGAATTGCGCAGGGGACATTCCGGACTCAGAAAATGCCCGGAAAGGAATATCCGCTGTACAGTAGAGGCCGGCATTCCATCGACTGGAATGCCGGCCTATCATTTTGTCATTTCAATCAAATGGTGTTAATCAAATGGTGTTCTTAATATATTCCTTATCCCAGAGCCGGGAAACTAACACTATCTTCATCGGAAGTGCTCTATTATGACTTTAGCGGGCACCAGAAGCACTCCAATAAATGCGACTGTGGTAGAAACGAGGTTGTACTCATGGAATATGGAATATGGACACTGATCCCCGTCCTGTTCGTCATTGCCTTTGCGCTGAAAACAAAGCGGACTCTGGAACCGTTGATCTTTGGAACTCTGCTGACCTATGTGATTACCAGCGCTGCACGGATCCCGTCCGAGGGAGTGTATGCACTGTCTCACATCGCCACCGACTGGATGGATGCTTTTTTCCGCGTGGCGACAGATTATTCGCACCAATGGGTCTTTTTGGTGTGCGCGTTGTTCGGCAGCCTCATTACGCTGTTGGGAGAATCCCATGGAACACTGGGATTTACAAGGGCGCTTGGAAAGCTCTGCCGGGGGCCAAGGTCCACCATGATGGTCACCTGGATCATGGGGATTCTTATTTTTGTGGATGACTATTTGAATATCATGACACTGAGCACCTGCATGAAAAAACTGACCGACCAACGCCGTGTGCCCCGGGAGGCCCTGTCTTACATCATCGATTCCACCGGCGCGCCGGTGTGTGCCATTCTGCCGTTCTCTACCTGGGCAATCTTCTTTTCCGGGCTATTTTTCACGCAGCCGGGGATTGCGGAGCTGGGCTATGGAACGGCGATAGAGACATTCTATCACGTGATCCCCTTTGCCTTTTACGCCATCGCAGCGGTTATCATCGTGCCGCTGTTTATCGTTGGCGTTGTTCCCAAGCTGGGGCGGATGCGGACCGCTTACCGCCGCCTTCAGGAGACCGGCAAGGTCTATTCGCCGGAGAGCGCACCGCTCAACGAGGAGGATGAGTCGGAATTTCAGACACAGGGCAGCCTCATGGACTTTATCCTGCCGGTGGGCGTGTTGATTATCTTGGCAATCATTTCCGGAGAGCTGTTTCTGGCCGTGGTTGCTGCGATTGCAGTGTGCTTTGTGCTCTATATTCCCAGAGGCAAAATGAGCTTTTCCAGGTTCTGTGATCTGGCGATGCACGGCTTTTGCAACATGATTCCCACGGTGGCCATCATCTTCTTTGCGTTTGTCATGCAGGAGGCAATGACCGATATCGGGATTGCCGATTACATCATTACCCTGGTGCAGCCCCATGTCAATGCCGTGATCTTCCCTCTGGTGACATTTCTGGTGGTGGCGATCCTGAATTTCAGTACAGGCAGCGTGTGGGGGATTCCGGCCATCGTTGCGCCAATCCTGCTGCCGCTGGCGGAGAGCATCGGCACAAATCTGCTCCTGGTCATGGGGGCGATTGTCTCGGGCGCCACGCTCGGCAGCCATGCCTGCTTCTATTCCGATGCCACGGTATTGACATCCAGCTGCTGTAAGATCGAGAACATGGATCATGCGTTGTCTCAGATTCCGTATGCGCTGTGTGCCAGCGGAATTTCCGCTTTGGGGTATCTGGTATGCGGTGCTCTGCTGTAAAGGAGGAAGGCCTATGCCGTATCATCTTTGGATGGGAAATATCGTAAATATTGCCACGGATGCCATTGTAAATGCTGCAAACACAGAACTGAAGCGTACGCCGGGGATCTGTGAGGCAATTTTCGCCGCAGCGGATAGTGCAAAGCTGGAGGAGGCTTGCCGACGTCATGGCCATTGTCCTATCGGGCATTCTGTGATGACGCCGTCCTTTGGGCTGCCGGCCCGCTATATTATTCACGTGGCCGGACCTGGCTGGTTTGGAGGCGCGGAGCGAGAGCGGTTACTGCTGGCAGACTGCTACCGCCGCGCCATGACAAGGGCAGTGACCAGCGGATGCAAAAGCATTGCGTTTCCACTTATTTTTTCGGGAGAATATCACATCCCACGAGAAGAAGCAATCTATATTGCCGGCCAAGCGATTACGGACTTTATACGCCGGAGTCCTGCCTTGGATGTGGTTCTGGTCCTTTACAAGCCGGGAATCTATCTGATGGCCAAACGGATTTTGGGATGGGACGATACACACAGTTATGAAACGAGCGCCAAATGATTCTGGCGCTCGTTTTCCTGCTGCTGGTGGGAGCGCCCCAATTCTATCTTCCGATCATGACGCCATTATTCACGGTTTGGTAGTATTACGCGTGATACGATAACGGGACAAGGTATTGATTCTATGACGAGTTGTGGGAGGGTGAGTACATAGGGGGCAGACAAACAATGAATGCGCGAATTTCCCATACGATCCGGAAGCGGAGGCCCCTCCGGGGAGGCTAAAAATCCTTTTTGGCTATGCGGCCGCGTGAGCAAAACGTATGCCCTGTCGTAAGCGGCGCATCAGGCGCAGAAAGAGGGCGCTGATCTGGTGGTGGGCTATGTGGAGCCGCATGTAAGACCGGATACATTGTCCCTGCTGAACGGACGGGAGGTCTTGCTGAATAAGAAAAACGAATACCGCGGCACTCAACTCCGGGAGGGTTGATATTGATCAGATTCCAACTGTCCTGGTGGATGAAGCGGCGCACAACAACACCCAGGGGTGCCGGCATACCAAGCATCGGGATGTGGAGAGGCTTCTTCGGGTGGGAAAAGTCTGTCGGAAACGCCAGACCAAACAGGTCCTGCAAAATTTCTTTACCACAGGGAATATAAAGCAACTGCGCTGCAATCTGCACTTGGCGGAGCAGCAGGAAGCGCAGATTTCCATGGTGTACGGGACGGCTCCTGCGGTGCAGATCGCGGAATACGCAAGGGTCAGCGGCGTGGCAAAGATCGTCATGGGCCGCATCAATCATAAGTCAGGAGCCCATCACGGGGAAAACAGCCCGGCAGACCAACTGACGGATCTGGAGGTGTACATCCTTCTGAACTGTCAGCATTTATTAAGAGGCCGATTGGAGAATTGCGTGTGCCGGAAGCACATTTTTCCTGGAGAGATGCGGGCGTCATGCGGGCTTCGCTGCTGCTATCCGCAGGAAACTTGATGTGCGAAGCCCAAAACAGATGCGCACTGTCCGCTGAGAAGCAAAAAGCACCTGAAATCTTTAGATTTCAGGTGCTTTCCTACTGTAAATGGCGCACAGATTACAGGGCTGTATGGAGAGGCAACGGGAATCGCGTTTGCAGAGACGCTGATATCTTCAAACGTTGTACGCAGAATGACCCGCCACATGTCGGAGGCAGGCTTCCGGACGGCGGTTCCCTCCGCAGAGCGTCTTCCGCCCAAAAGCTGAGCCCCAGGGGGCGGCGCACGGAAAGGCAGCTTGCCCACAGCCAGGGGCATGAAAATAACTGCCGCGAGGCGTTTCCGCCGATCCCGTCTGACAAAAG
The DNA here is from genome assembly GCF_046973065.1 of Flintibacter sp. Lineage (NCBI taxonomy): Bacteria > Bacillati > Bacillota > Clostridia > Eubacteriales > Flintibacter > Flintibacter sp. Next base: position 155,334 of record NZ_JBKVXZ010000003.1, read on the forward strand.
ACGTCAGTTTGTATCTCAATCCGGCGGAGGATCCTGTTCGCATGGCAGCTTCAGGACGAATCGGCTTCCCGCTCCCCGGGATTTTTCCACATAAACAGCACCGCCGTGGAACTCCGCGATGGCCCGCACCAGTGCCAGACCAAGTCCGGCACCGCCCAGCTGTCGGGAGCGGGAATCATCCACCCGGAAAAAGGGCTCGAAAATCCGCTGGCGGAGCGATTCCGGGATGCCGGGTCCCTGGTCGGAAACCACGATTTGGAACCATTCCCCATCCCGGTGGCCCGCGATGTGTACAACGCTGCCGGCCGGGCTGTACTTGACGGCATTTTCCACCAGATTGCATACCGCCTGCCGGAGCAGCTCTGCATTTCCGGCCAGGGTACAGGGCGCGGCATCCACCAAAATGGTGATGCTCCGCGCTTCCGCCTGGGGGGCGGCCTGGTCCGCGGCGCTCCGGATCGGCTGGCCGGAGGAGAGCCGCTCTCCGCGGGATGCCCGCTCCAGATTGGTCAGCTCCAAGAGTTCGCTCACCATGGCGGACAAGCGGTCCACCTCCCCCTCGACGATCCGGAGCAGCTCCAGTGTGGCCCGGGGGCGGAAGTCCTGCTTTTTGCGGAACAGGCCGATTCGGGTCTTCAGGACTGCCAGCGGTGTGCGGAATTCATGGGCCGCGCTGCGGGAGAAGTTCCTCTGCATGACGAAGACCTGGTTCAGCCGCTGGGACATCTGATTGAACGCCAGGGCCAGTGCGGCCGCCTCATCTCCGCTGTCGGGGATCTCAACGGGCTGCGCCAGATCCGCAGCCGTCCGCTCCCGGATCCGGCAAGTAAGTGTGTCCAACGGAGCAAGGGCTTTTCCAACCAGCCGGTATATGAGGAACAGGCCCAACGCCAGGATGGCAACCATGGCCAGCAGGCTCTGCATGTGGAACGCCCCCTGAGCCTGCTGGATCGTATCGCTGATATGCAGTTCCGCCATGGGCAGGCTGACACTGTCTTCCAGCTCTGTGCGCTGCGCCGGAAGAAGCGGCACCGCCTGAATGGCGTCGGCCATCCGGATGGCCGAAAAATTGTTAGTCACAGTGAGCAGGAGGCAGCAGAGCGTCAGCAGGGCTGCGCAGAGCAGAGTGACCCGCAGGCGCAGGGACATCGGTTTCCTCATGCCGTCTCCTCTCCGGCCAGGCGATAGCCCCGACCTACCTTGGTCTGGATCGGATCATGGCCCAGCCGCTTCCGCAGTTTTTTCCGGAGCGAGGAGATGTGCATCCGCACGGCGTTGCTGAAGGGGTTGGCATCCGCCTCCCAGATATGCTCCATCAGCTCCTCCTGGCTGATCCAGCATCCCCGGTGAAGCATCAGATGCTCCAGGATGGCAAATTCCCGGGGCGTCAGGGGAAGGGGTTCCCCACGGCCGGAGACCTCCCGGGTCACGGTGTTTAGGGTCAGCGCGCCCACCTGTACAAGGGACTCCCGCTGACGAAATTCCCGGCGCAGCAGCGTCCGCACCCGGGCCTCCAATTCCTCCAGGGCGAACGGCTTGGTCAGGTAATCGTCCGCGCCCAGATCCAGCCCTGCCACCTTGTCTGAGAGCTGTGACCGGGCGGAAAGAATCAGCACCCGCAGCTCCGGCTGTTCCGTCCGGATGTGCCGGAGCAGCTCCAGCCCATCCATGCCTGGCAGGTTCAGATCCAGGACCACCAGATCATAGGGTTCCACAAACAGCCGCTCACAGGCCGCAGCACCATCGTAGCAGCAATCCACCGTGTATTTTTCCAGTCTCAGATCCTCCGCGATCCCGTCGCACAGGAGACGCTCATCCTCCACCACCAAAATCCGCATCCCACTCACCGCCCTTTTCCATGTGCGGCTATTATAGCACATCCAGATAAAATTTCCATCAAGACCGTCTTGACAGGAAATTTACGTTTTCCATGCTACAATGTCTCCTGTCCAAAATCCGCCGCAGGTGCGGCAAGGAGGTTTTTTATGAAGCGATGCAAGAACAAACGGAAGCTGGCCGTGCTGGGTCTGGCCGCTGCCATGGCCCTGTCCCTGGCGGCCTGCGGAGAGAAGCGGCCCAGTCAGGAGGACGTGGAACAATCCATCGAGGCTGGTACGCTTACCATCGAGGACGCCCTGGATAAGGGCTGGGTCGATCAGGCGTGGGTGGATGCCTATTATGAGGAGAACAGCGTTCCCGCCGCCAGCAAAACAGAGAGCAACATGGTGGGCGACTTTGCCACGACCACCCTGTCCGGAGAGGCGTTTACCCGGGAACAGCTGGGGGATGTGGTGTTCTTTGCCTTCCTGGACCCGGAAGCGGAGGGGACGCAGGTCTTCTATAACGCACTGGCGGAGGGATATGAGGGCGTTGCGGAGAATGGGGCGGAAATCCTGGTCTGCACCAAAAGCGGAACCGGCAGCGAGATGTTTGCCGATGCACCCTTCCCCGTCATCCTCTACAACGACTCTCTGGCAGCAGCTGTGGGCAGCAACAGAAGCATGGTGGAGGACGGGGAGATGCCAAACGTCGCCTCCTGGTATGTGAAGGGAGCATTCCTCTCTGCATGGTATTCCGTCGTGGACGCAGAGGAGTTGCCTGCGTCCGCGGCTGCCTTTGTGGAGATGAGCCGGAACGCCGCGTTCCAGTCTGGGACGGCGGCAGAGGGCGGCGCCGCTATGGCGGCTATGGGCTGATATGAGAAAGATCACGATCTGTTGTCTGGCAGCCGCCCTGCTGATGATTGGACTGGGGCTGTGGCGCGGGGAAGCGGACATGGTCCTGCACAAGGGCGTCAACCTGTGTTTGGAGTGTGTGGGCATTGGCTGAAAACAAGCATCGCTGGAAGATCCAGCTGGGGGCCACGCTGGCTTCCAACCCCTTTTTGATGAACTTCCTGCATGGAAGGATCTTCAGGACCGGCCTGAAGGCCGTCTGCGTCCCCGGGCTGAATTGCTACTCCTGTCCGGCCGCGGCAGCTTCGTGCCCCATCGGGGCGCTTCAGGCGGTGATCGGCTCCTCCAAGTTCCAGTTTGCATGGTATGTGGTGGGATTCCTCATTTTCGCAGGCGCGCTGCTGGGGCGGGGGGTGTGCGGCTTTCTGTGCCCGTTCGGATGGTTCCAGGAGCTGCTTCACAAAATCCCTGCAAAAAAGTTCAGCACCAGGCGGGTCCGCATCTTGACCTATCTGAAATACGGGATTCTGGCGCTCTTCGTCATTGTCCTGCCTATGACGGTGGTCAACGAGGTGGGAATGGGCGACCCGTTCTTCTGCAAGTATATCTGCCCCGCCGGCATCCTGGAGGGCGGCATCCCGCTGGCGCTGGCCGATGCCGGCATCCGGGCCGGCCTGGGCGGACTATTTACCTGGAAGAGCTGCATCCTGCTGGGGACAGCTCTGCTGGCGGTGTTTTTCTACCGGCCTTTCTGCAAGTGGCTGTGCCCGCTGGGGGCCTTTTACGGGCTGTGCAACAGAATTTCCATCTGCCGCCTGCAGGTGGACTCGGGCCGGTGCACCGCCTGCGGGGCGTGCAGTCGTGCGTGCAGGATGGATGTGGATGTGTTCAGGACGCCCAACCATGCTGAGTGCATCCGCTGCGGGGACTGTGCGGCTGCCTGCCCCCATGGGGCCATCACCAGGGTATTTTCGATCAAAACAATACAAGAGAAGAAGGAGACTGCCACATGAAACGTGTTCTGATCCTATTGCTGTCGGCGGTACTGATGACCGCCGCATTGACCGGCTGCAGCTCCGGTGAAGAGGACGCCCTGGTGTCCAAGACACCTTTCCCGGAATTTTCCGAGGTGGACATTGCGGGCGATGAGATCTCCAGCGACATTTTCGCCGACTATGACGCCACCATCGTCAATTTCTGGAACAATGGCTGCGGTTCCTGCATCGCCGAGATGCCTGAACTGGAGGAGCTGTATCAGGATTTCAAAGAGCGAAACATCAACCTCATCGGTGTGGGTACCGACTCCGGCGAGAGCCGGGAGCAGCTGGACACGGCCCGGGAGATTTTGAAGGAAAAGGGCGTGACCTATCACAATATCTCTCCGGATCCGGAGGGCGATTTCTACAAGGACTTCGTTGCGGATATTTCCACCTATCCCACTACATATATCGTGGACAGCGAGGGAAACATCGTGGGTGCGGATATCGTGGGCAATGTGAAGAAGCAGCTGGACACCGTGGAGACCCGGCTGGCGCTGATCACCGGCCAGAAATAGAGTGAGAGACTGACAGGCGGCCGCCCCGCGGAATGAGGCGGCCGCCTGTGCCGGATTCATTGGCCGGGGAGAGGGGAGCGGGCGATTTGCCGGCTGTTCCGGCAGGCCGCCGCGGCGGCACTTCCGCCAGCGCAGAGCGGGAATTCCGCTGCATCAGCAGACGCGGGAATCCCTGCCGCACGGGGGCCGCAGATGGGCCGTCGGTACCAAATCCCGGAACAGACAGGCGAGGGGCATCAGATCAGCACACGGCGGTTGGGGTCACTCAAAACTTCCCGCTGGATGTAGGAGGCAATGATATCAATAAACTGGGAGGCGCGGGGCGGAGCCGTCAGCGTAAATCCCGCCATTTTGACCAGAAGCGGTCGGTTTGTATGCCACGCGCAGAGAACGACAGTCCGGATGTTCCGCTCCACGTTGGAGGGATGGCACCGGGTCTGCAGGGCCACGACTTCATAGATCTCTTCGGTGACGTTGAGCAGGCGGGATTCGTCTTCCAGGACCAGAGCAATGGCGCGGACCGTCTGCGGGTAACCGCGGTAATTGCGCGTAATGCCAAAGGGGCGCAGCGTTTCCCGGATGATCGTGTCCATGGAGAGCACCTCCTCGAAATTTGCGATGAGAAGATTGTACGACGAAAAACAGCAAAGCCTGAAAAAACGACATCTCTCAGAAAATTCGACATCTTCCATTGCGTGGGGAGGCTGCGCGGCCTGCCTTCCAGAATTTGGAACCCCCTTTCAATCTATCATAATATATTTTTTTACTTTTGTCTTGAATCTGGCTGTATTTTACAAAAAAATGAGCGCCGGAAGACCGGCACCCATGGGGAAGAGGGAAAAGTTATCTGAGCAGACAGGATCTCCTTCAACTCCTGGAGAGACCTTTTTGAAAGCTGCGGGCCAATACGCGGGGCTGGAGGACGATGGATTTTTCATCAACCACGAGGCACCGGCCAGTCAGGGGGGAACGATGCCGACGTTGTTCAGCACTACTGGCCTGGATGTGACGGAAACAGGGAAAGCCCCCGCTCGTATGAGCGGGGGCTTTCTTGCGCAACAAGTTACTTGAAAGAAACTATTTGCCTTACGGCTGGACAGTGTAGACGAAGCGGACAGTGTTGGAAGTGAACTCATCCACAACTCTGCCGTCTTCATTTTCGATGGTGATAATTACATAGTAATTACCACTTTCCTGGATCGCGATTTGTCCCAGGTTGTTCCAATCATTAACCTCATAGGCAGTCTGGTTTACATGCTCCTTGGAGCCGACTTCCGCATCGCCCTCGGTGCTGTTGGCCTTCATCAGAGTCACAGTAACAGGATAGTTAGCGGGAATCTTTCCGGTGCCGACCAGGTCAACAGTAACGGTATTGCTGTTGCAGACGAAATTCTCCACACCGGTCAGGTCCAGCTCGCTGCTTCCCTGCTCACCGTCGTCTTTGGCAACGCCGCCCACATCGGTGACGCAGATGAAGGTGATCTCGCCGTCCTTCACATACAGGTCGATCTCCACAGTGCCCTGATCCTTCGGGTCCTCGTCTCTCACGGCATCCAGAGCGGCCTCCAGACGGGAGATGCTGTTGATCTCGCGGTCATACACGGAGTCGTTCCGGTCAGCACGGCTGCGGCCGTCGATGATGGTGGCATTGGCGATGCTGACATCGTCAAACTCGACGTTATCGATGGTGCCGCTCAGAGCGTTGCGATAGATCTGATCCGTGTTGTCCAGCGCCAGATCCTCTACGACGATGCCGTCGGAGTCCTCATCGATAGAATGAGCGGTCTTGTCATAGTCCTTCAGCGTGTAGACGCCGTCCTCGTCGATGCTGTCCACCTCATAGAAGCCATGGGCACTCAGCTTTTCATCGATGGTGATGTCCTCGCTGGTGTTGTCCTCCATGGACCAGAACTCGCGGACGTACTTGTCGGTGCCCACCTTGTCGGTGCTGCTGCCGGCGGCGTACAGGATGTCGGCGGAGCCAACGGAAGCGCTGCTGTCAACCAGAATCACATACAGAGCATCGCGGTCCTCATCCTGGTCAGCAATCACGATGACATGACCAGAGTTGTCGGCCTTCATACCACCCGCAGCGTAGACAGTATCAATGTCATCGGCATAATCTTCAACACCCAGATACTGAGTATTTTCGTCCACATAGAAGCGATCAGTATTATTCAGGGTATCAACAGTAGAGAACCGGGTATCGTCCATCGCCAGGCCGTCAGCACTCAGAGCAGTATTCAGTTTATCCTGAATGTTAGCGGCGGTAGAGTTAATACCGTAGATCACATAGTCATCATCGCCGTCCCACTCTGTAGCAACATCATCATCAAAGGTAAAGAGGCCCTTGACAGGAGCGTAATCGCCATCAGTCGTATCTAGGAACTTTACCAACTCGTTTTTGGAGTCCTTCTCATCCAGCTCAATGTCGGAGACAGAGCCATCCGCCAGAGACACGGCCTGGGCATAATAGGTCATCTTGCTAGCGTTGTACCGGCTCTCCTCGCCGTAGACGCCAGCCACATAGTACACGTCAGACAGGTCCGCACCAGCGGCGCCCTCCACACCGATGACATAGCCGTCGGCGGTCAGGTAGATGGTGTATTCCTTGTCGAAGTCGAAGTTGCTGGTGATGCCGTCCACGAAACCAGCGGTGCCATCCTTGCTGCGGGCAAACTCATACTTGGTGCCGTCCATGGTGACGGTCTCGTCCTCACGGAAAGCGGTGACTTCGCCGGTGACAGCCTCGGCCTCGTAAGAAGCCAGGACTTCATCGCCGAACTTGCCGTCGCGGAAGGCCACGGCCAGAACAGTGCCCTCGTCATAGGAGGAGGCATAGCCCCGCAGGGTCTTCTCGGCGTCGTCGTACTTGTCGTAGTAGTCGTTGCTGTTGTCGCCGTCCAGATCGGTGAGGGTCAGGACCTCGGAGGCGCCGTTGCGGCTCTCAGCGGTGCTGACGTCGGTGTCGACCTTGTCGATCTTGGCAACAGTGTAGCGGGAAACCACAACGGTCTCCACATCGCCGTTGTCATTCTCGTAAGCCTCGACGATATCGCCCACGGCAACCTGCTCAGAGGACTTCACCTCATTGTCATCGCCGTTCAGGAAGTACTTGGCGTCCTTGGCTTCGGAGTTGCTGTAATTCATGTAGCTGGAGCTGGTGACCACCTGGCCGACGTCCATATCGTCGTCCTCCACCACATAAGTGGCGTCAGCCTCGTTGGCATAGGTGCCCACATCGTCGCCATCATAGACCCACTTGCTGGAGGGATGGCCGAAGATGTCGGTGGCATCCTCCTTCTCCAGGTCCTTGAAATACTTCTCGCCGAACTGCATCAGGCCGTCGCCGTTGCGCTCGCCATCGATGTTGCCGTCGGTGTTGGTATTGTTTTCAACGTCCTTGCGGGTGGAAGTGGTGTTGATGGTGATGTCGCCCACAACGATGGTGTCCTTCTTGTCATACTCGACCATGGTGGCCTGCAGCATGTTGAAGGCGTACAGGGCGGCCTCCTGACGGGTCACAGCCTGGGAGCCCACGAACTCGTCGTTGCCGTCGTCCAGACCGATGCCGCTGGCCTGCTTGATGACGCTGACCTGCCAGTTGGCGCCGGTGTAGCCCTCGATGGAGCTGTCATAGCCCAGAGCGCCCAGCAGCATCTTCATGAACGCATTGCCGCTCAGGGTGCCGGTGGGACGGAAGGTGCCGTCAGCATAGCCGCTGATGATACCCTGCTGAGAGCAGTAGGTGATGTAGCCCGCGAAGGTGTTGGTCACGGGAACATCCTTGAAGGGGGCGGTGCTGGCCGCCAGAGCGGATGCGGTGGTGGGGCCCAGGATCAGGTTGCAGATGATCTTGGCGGCCGCACCGCGGGTCAGGACATCATCGGGACGGAAGTCGCCGCCGGAATAACCGTCGACAACGCCCAGAGCAGAGATCACATCCACAGCTTCCTTGTAGGTGATCTCGCTGTCGTCCGTGAAGTCCTTGGCGCCGGCGCTGACGGTGACCAGAGACATGGTCATCACCAGAGCAAGCACCAGAGAAAGGAACTTCTTCATTTGGGATTTCTCCTCCTTCAAAAAATTTGCGGTCCGCCGGAAGACCCCAGGCGGGTCTGGGATTCGTGTGGGGGCTAGCCAACCAACTTGTGTCGGCCTACACCAACCGCAGAGCCGGATGCGGGGCGCTTCCGCCGTTCGCAAGGCCAATTTACGGGAAAAAACTGCCGGTGTCCAGCGTTTCGCAAACCTTTTAATCCAATTGAAAAACGGCGCACAAACCGCATGGACAGCCATGTCACGCCATCATAACACGGACGCGATTTCTGCTCCGGCCGCGGCGCGGGCCAAAAAAGAGAGCGGCCCCTGAGGGCCGCTCTCCTTTTGCGCCGTTCACAGCAGAACCTCCTCCCGAATGGGAAGGGCGTACCGCTGCCCGGCCTGCACCAGACGCCCGTCCTCCACCATGTGCTTGAGGATCAGGGCACACTGTCTGTCGCCGACGTGCAGGGGCGCCGCCAGATCCTGCCGGTAGGCCGGACCGGACTGCTCCAGAAATGTACGGATGACGTCATACTGCTCCTCCGGCGGCACCACCTGGCCGGCGGGGTAGTATTTGCCGCCGACCCGCACCAGCTTTCCCCGCTCAGCCAGCTGCCGGAGACGCTCGTAGGCCGCCACCTTGGACAGGCCGAGCAGCGACATGGCCTCCGACCGGGAGATGGTGCCTTTTTCGGCGGCGTAGGCCAGCAGCCGGGCGTCCTCGTTCTCCCGGCGCTCCTCCCGGCAGAGATCTCCCAGGCTGATGTGCTCCATCCCGCCCCGGATCAGGGCGGTCCGCACCATCTTGGACAGCCGGGGCTGGTCCAAGGGCCGCCGGGAGTTGGGCGTCAGCAGCACGTGCGGGTCCTCACCCGGCCGCCGGCGTCCCGCCGCCGCCCGCAGCAGGCGCCGCAGGGTGACGCCCAGGGCCAGGTCCCGGTCCGGCAGCCGCACCAGACCCCGGTCCAGATCCACCTGGTCCCAGGTCAGGGCTGTCATCTCCCGGACCTGCATCCCCAGCTTCCAACCCATCCAAAGGGCAAGCCCCACCGGGGAGCTGCCCTCCGCCTGGAGCAGCTTCCACATCAAAAAACCGTCCACCTCCCGCCGAGGGCGGGAGTCCTTCTGCCGCCCCTCCGGCAGATAGTCGGAGAAAACGGCATACAGAGTGGGGACGGCGATGCCGCTGATCCGGGCCACATAGGGCCAGTCGTGGGATTCCAGATGGCGGATGATGAAGTCGTGCCGCAGATCCATCAGGCTGATGCCGCCCAGCCCCGCCCGGTCCAGAGTTTTTCTGGCCAGGCGGGAAATGGACTCCGGCGGCATCTGCTGCCTGCGGCGGTCCGAGACCACCACGAAGGGAGTAGGCGGGTCGGGGCGCTCCGCCTGCCGGCGCAGGCAGTCCTCGGTCTCCGTCTCCAGCGGGATGGTCCGGTCCGGCAGCCGGAGCTGATGGGCAGAAAAGTCCACATCGTTCCAAGCGAGGCGCTGGATCTCCTCCCGGGTCAGCCCCTGCCGCCAGGCCAGGCGGAGGATCAGCCCCGCCGCCGTCTGCGTCTGCTCCGCCAGAAGCTGGGCCATGGCCCGGGCATCCGGCCGTCTCATGGTTACTTTGCTCACGTTCCGTCTCCTCCCGGTCAGGGGGAGCGATGAACGGCGGGTTACGACCGTATGACATACGGACTGAACCCTGCACCGCTTTGGACGCTCCCGGTCAGGAACGCCCAGAATTGTTCTGCTGTCTCCATGGGATGGCGGGTGCGGGCAGCTGCCCACGGGTGCCCGCACCGGGCGTACCTGCCGCCTCTGACTTTCACCGTGTTTCTGTCTGTTTCTGTCTGCCGCCGTTTGCCGGGAGAGCCGAAGGAGCTTCGATGGGGCCCGGCACCCCACCCGTCACACGGGCTGGCTATTCTTGCCGGACTGCTTCCCCCACGCCACAAGGCCCCGGATGATTAGGTCCCGGAACATCGCGTCCCGGGGGACGCCGGGGTAGCTGCTCTGCTTTACCGCGGTCAGTTCCGCCGCCAGCTCCGGCGTCACGGAGATGGTGAACCGTTTTTGATCTCTGTTCATGTACGCAGCTCCTTTCCATATAGTGGTTAAGTGAATTGGTGAACCTATTAAAGTTATTATAGTGGTTCACTGAACCGAAGCCAAGGGGGCTGCGGCTCTCTTTACACCGGTGGTTCACTCGTGTATAATAGGGCCAGAGGTGATAAGGATGGCAACAGACAGACCGCGTTACACGGTATCCGTGGACAATGAGCTGTTTCAGCAGATCGAGGATTTCCGCTTTGAGCGCCGGTTCCAGACCCGTTCGGAGGCGACCGTGGAATTGATCCGGCTGGGACTGGAATCCCTGAAAAAGGAACAGCAGACCCCGCGGGAGAAGCCGGCGGACGAGGCACGTGACGACTGACCGTCCGCCGGCGGCTCCGGCCGCGGGGACACCCGTGAAAACGGGAGCGCGCACCCCCGCCCTATCCTATCGGAGATAACTGAAACAGTTCTGATTCCGGCGCACCTCCGGGGGAGGCGGGAATCAACGAAAAAAAGACGGCTGCCGGGTTGGCAGCCGTCTTGGTGATTTTGGGAGATGGATACGGGAAGGGCACTCAGTAGAATTCCTTCAGACAGGCCTCCGCATCCGCCCAGGTGCCGGTGAAGGGGACGGGCGTCTCCATCTTCAGGGGCACCAGGGCGGTGGCGGAGCGGAGGACGGTGGGGATGTCAGCAGTCAGCCGCTCATTGATGTAGCCGGCAAAGGTGCAAGGAACGGCCAGGGCCCTCACGCCTGCCGGAAGTAGGATGCGATCTCCCGCATCCGCGCCGACTGGGATACATGGAAGGGGCACCGGCGGTCACAGTGGCCGCAGCTGATGCAGGCATCCGCACCCAGAGACAGGCTCCGGTAGTGCTCTGCCGCCAAGGCATCCCCCGCACGGGCCAAGTCATAATACTTGTTGATGAGGCCCACGTCCAGGCCGGCGGGGCAGGGCTGGCAGTGGTTGCAGTAGACGCAGGTGCCCTCCGCGTCTCTGGGGGTGAGGGAGCTGATGACGGAGTAGTCCCGCTCCGCCTCCCCAGCCCGCAGAAAGCCCAGGACCCGTTCCAGATCCGCCCGGTCTCGGACACCGGGCAGCACCGTCAGGACGCCGGGCTTGTCCAGGGCGTACTGGATGCATTGATATTCCGTCAGGGCCTGACCGAAGGGAGAGGTACGAGCATCCAGCAGCTGTCCGCCGGCAAAGGCCTTCATCACGGAGATGCCCACGCCCTCCGCCTCGCACCGGCGGTAAAGGGCCATCCGCTCCGTGGCGCTGCCGTTGGCATACTCGCCGTGCTGATAGTCGTAGCTGGGGTTGATGCTGAACATCATCATGTCCGCCAGGCCGGTGTCCAGCACCTCCCGGGCCAGGGCCGGCGTATGGGTGGAGAGGCCGATGTGGCGGACGACGCCCTGGGCTTTCAGCGCCTCCAGATACTGAAGAACGCCGTTGTCCACATACCGGCGCCAGTCGCCAGACTCGTCCATACAGTGGATGAAGCCGTAGTCGATGTAGTCCGTCCGCAGCTGCTCCAGCTGCCACGCTACCGACCGCTTGACGGTCTCCAGATCCGTGGTCCAGCTGTAAGGTTTACCGGCGGCGTAATTGGCGCCGAAGTGGACCTGGTAGAGCACCTGCCTGCGCACACCCGCAAGGGCGGCGCCGAAGATGGGGAAGCAGGCGGAGTCGGCAGTGGCCAGGTCGAAGTAGTTGATCCCCTGCTCCAGGGCCATCTCCAGCGTGGCGGCACCCTCTTTCGCCCCGACGGCGGGGAGGCCGCTGGTGCCCACGCCCAGGACGCTGATCCGGTCCCCGGTGCGGCGGTTGACACGGTATTCCATAGGTCGAAACCATCCTTTCCTGTTGCAGCTCTGCGGCAGCCGGAGTCCGGGCGCCGCGCCTCACATGACCCTATTATACCGCCTGAAATGAGAAATAGCGAATACCTGTTTTCTATGCTGAGACATACATTTCACACATATCACACTTGCGGCCCCACTGCGGCCATGATATGGTAGGGGAGAAGAGGAGGTGCGGCCCGGTGGAATTTCGGACGCTGAAGTATTTTTTGACTGTGGCCCGGGAGGAGAACATCACCCGGGCGGCGGCGCTGCTCCATCTGACGCAGCCCACCCTGTCCCGCCAGCTGATGCAGCTGGAGGAGGAACTGGGAGTCAAGCTGTTCCGTCGCAGCCAGCACCACGTCGTTCTGACGGAGGCCGGGATGCTGCTGCGCCGCCGGGCTCAGGAGATCGTAGAGCTGGCGGAGAAGACGGCCCGGGAGCTCCGACCGGCGGAGGAGATCACAGGCCGGATCTCCATCGGAAGCGGCGACCTGCGGAGCATGACGTATCTGGCAAAGCTCCTGGCTGCCTTTCACCGCCAGCATCCCCGGGTCCAGTATGAGATTTACAGCGGAGACTCCGACGGGATCAAGGAGCGGATCGAGCAGGGACTCCTGGACATGGGACTTCTGCTGGAGCCGGTGGACACCAGCCGCTACCAGATCCTCCGGCTGCCTGTCCGGGAATCCTGGGGCGTCCTGGTGCCGGAGGATTCGCCTCTGGCCCGGCGGGAGGCGGTGACGCCCGGGGACCTGGCGGACAGCCCCCTGATCCTGACCACCCGGGAGCTGATGCGCCGGGAAATGATCCGCTGGTTCGGCCCTTACGCAGACCGGATCCAGGTGGCGGCCAGCGGCAACCTGCCTTACAACCAGACCCAGCTGGCCCGGGAGGGGCTGGGGATCTATCTGGTGATCCGGCTGGATTGCGCCTATGACGGGCTGCGGTTCGTGCCCCTCTCTCCGCCGCTGGAGTCGGGCACGGTTCTGGCCTGGAAGAAGACCGAGGTCCTTTCTGCCACCGCTGCTGCCCTGCTGCGATTTGCCGAGAAATACGTCGGCGGAATATCAGACCATCCGGTATAGGCATTGGACAAGGCGAAGTTCCGGATTTAGAATGGAGGCGTCCCTGCGGGGACGTCTCCACTTTCTGCCCTGAGGTGCGGGCGATGACGATCCAGGAGGCCAGCGAGTGCGATCAGATCTCCATGGAGGTCCTGAGGTCGGGCAGGCCGCGACCCGGAGCGGCTGAACCTGATCCTGACGCTTCGGGACATCGGCTTCACCGGAGAGGAGACGGGGGGCTATATGCGGCTGCGGCTACTGGTGGAGATACGGGCCGCCGCGCTGGCGGATATTCACACCCGTGAGCGGCAGGAGACACGCTGGCGGCAGAACATCCACACCGGGGCGGCGGTCTGCCCCGCATTCATAAGAAAGCATTGGGAGGTATGTTGCATGAAGATCATGGACAAGGCTACATTTGAGGAACAGAACGTGTTTGGCCTGGGCGCGCCCAACGACGCTTTTGCCCGGTACTTTGCCGGCCGGTCCTATCTCAATCCCCTGACCCGCCCGGAGGACGGGCTGTTTCTGGCCAACGTCACCTTCGAGCCCGGGTGCCGGAACAACTGGCATATCCACCACGCCTCCGAGGGCGGCGGGCAGCTGCTGATCTGCACCGCCGGCGAGGGTTGGTACCAGGAGGAGGGCAAAGAGGCGGTCAGCCTGGAGCCCGGCAGAGTCATCGTCATCCCGGCGGAGGTCAAGCACTGGCACGGCGCCAAGCGGGACAGCTGGTTCAGCCACATCGCCGTCGAGATGCCCGGTGAGGCCTGCTCCAACGAGTGGTGCGAGCCGGTGAGCGACGCGGAATACGAAGCACTCTGAGCGGCCCCCGGCCGGGGAATCGCAAGGCACGGACAGTCCAAAGACTGTACGTGTCTTGCTTTGCAGCAGTTCCGCCGGAATCCTTCCCGC